>JAUYLU010000060.1 GCA_030699625.1 bacterium | reverse complement strand
AAAGTAGTAGGGCGAAAACGGCTTCATGTCCGCTCCCTCTCCTATTTAACGACGGGGGCAAAATTAACCAACAACTAATAACTTATAACAAATAACTGAATTATCCAATGGTTATAGGGTCATAAGTTAAAAGTCATCGGTCAATTGTTTCTATTTCGAAGGGTCGGCGAAGCGCGTCTTGTTCGTCAAGATACGTTCGAAGCGCCCCTCCTTTTCCTCGAGATACGAAAGCGCTTCGTCGAGCCGCTCTTTCGTCACCGCCTCTTTTTTGCTTTCGGGGGCGCCGAGCGAGAAGGCTTCGTTCCGGTTTACCGCAAGGTAGAGATACGCGCTCCCCGCCGCGGCGAGCGAAACGGCGGCAAGGAAGACGCCGACGGCGAGCGCCCAATCGCGAGCGGGCGCGAGCGCGAACTTCTCGGGGTCGCGGTCGGAGGCGGCCTTGAGGCGGAACAAGAGGTTGTTGAGAGAGCGATGCATGGCTAGTGCGCGATGAAGCTTAAAAGCTTGATGCTCCCCTCGCCCTCCCAGAGGTCGGCCGCCTTCCCAAGCGCGGCAGGCGTCTTCCCTATGGCGAAGCGGGTGACATCGAGCTCGAGCGGCAGGGCTTCGAGGAGCGAAAGGAAATACTCGAGGTTCTCGAACGTCCCCCCCACCCGAAACGACACGTCGAGCACCGGCTCGTTCGCCGGAGGATCGACGATGGAAAGCGAGAAGGAGATGCCCGCCTCGTCCGCGAGCGCTTCGAGGCGCTCGATGAACGAGACGATCGAATCGTCGGTGACGAAGTGGCCCGCGAGCGACGCCCGCGCTCCCTCGGTCGAGCGCAGGAAATTGTTCATGGCAAGCGCCCGGGATTGCCCCTCGATGGCACGGGTAATCTCGGCGCTCTCTTCCGCGCTCTTTCGACTCATGGCGTAGACGCCGTAGAGCATGAACGCCTGGCCGAAAAGAGCGGCTGCCGAAAGGACCGAGAGGAGGATGAGCGAGGAGCGTTGGGGAGCGGCGGTTTTCATGGCCGGGGTGTCAGAGAGATCTGCACGGTGAACTCGACGTCCTTGTCCCTCACCAGGTTCGACACCGGAGAGAAAACGTCTTCGAACTCCTCGCGCTTCTTGAGCCGGTCGACGAAGGCGATGAGTGACGCCCGGGTAGCGGCGCTTCCCGACACGTCGAACTTCGCCGTCTTGCCGCGCCGCTCGTAGGAGAACTGCCGAAGCCGCACCGAGGGGCCCTTGTCCTTCACTACCGCCTCGATAAGCGCGGCGACCGGCGGCGCGGCCTCCTTCGGGCGGAGCACGGAGAGCTCGGCTTCGAGGAGCGCGAGCTCTTTCACCGCCGTCGCTTCCTCGATGCTTTTCCTGAAGAGGGCGCGGCGCTCCTCGAGCGAGGCGAGCTTCACGTACGCGAGAAGGTACGACGGCGCGAGGAAAAGGAACACGAAAAAAGAAGCGGTAAGGAAAAGCACGAGCGACGACACCGCGAGCCGCCGCCGGTATTCGGCGCGCGCGGCCTCTTTTGCGGAATCGGGAAGAAGATTGATCATTCGATGAAATCGGCGAGAGCGAGCCCGATGGCGGTCGCGTAGGTGAGCGAGTCGCCGAAGGCGATCTCGGGCAGATACTCGTCGGTCCGCCCCACGTTCACCCACACGTTCGAAAGCTCGACTGGCACGCGCATGCTCCGCGAGAGATATTCGGGAAGGCCGCGAAGATTCGAATCGCCGCCGCAGAGGATGAGCTTCGCGATGGGCAGCCGCGCAGTCTCGCCCTCCTGGTGGGTGTGCCAATAGAGGTAATGCTTGTTGATTTCGTCGCGGAGCGGCGCGACGATGGAGAGCATCGAGGCGTACGCCTTCTCCTTGCCCCCCTCGCCGCGGACGAGCCCCTTTTCGCGCTTCATCGTTTCCGCTTCGGTGCGGGAAATGTTGAGTGCCGCGGCGATGGCCTCGGTGATCTCCGCTCCGCCGATCTCGACCGTCGAGGTGAAGGCGACCGCCCCGCCCGAGACCACCGAGATGCCCGTGCGCATTTGGCCGAAGTCGACCACCATGTAGGTCGAGTGGTCGCCCTTCGGCACCACCGCCCGGGCGATGGCCTCCGCTTCGATCTCGAAGGAAAGCGGGATGAGCCCGCTCCCTATGAAAATATTGGCGTAGCTTTCCGCCACCGTGCGCGGGTAGACGCTCACCCCGAGGGAGTACCCGTCGGCGCGCTCCCCCGATATCTCATAGTCGAATACCGCGTCCTCGGGCTTGAGCGGCACGTGTTCCTCAAGCTGGAGGGTGACGCTCTCCTTGAGCTCGCGCTTCTTCACGAGCGGAAGCCGCATGCTGAAGAGATACGCCTGCTCTTCGGGGAGCGAGACGCGCACGAATTCGAGCCCGTGGGCCTCCCTGAAGCGCGTGAGTTCTTCCTTCATCTTCTCGGGGTCTTTGATCTTCCCCCGCACCACGATGCCCGTCGGGAGCTTCTCCTCGGCGAAGCGGTCGATGCGGAGCGCCCCTTTCTTTTCCTTGAAACCGATGAAGCGGATGGATTTGTCGGAAATGTCGAGGCCGACCGACGGCATCTTGAGATAGCGCGGAAGCGGGAAAAGCGCGTTGAGAAGACCTTGTCTCATTGCTTACAGTATAACGCGAGTTCGTCGGTAGTTTGTAGTTAGCAGTTAAATCTGCTTTCTACTTTCTTTTTTCTATTTACCTGTTTTCTAGCGAATGACGCTCCCGTTTTCGAGCGGTTCGTCGGGAGAGAGCGTGGTAAGCCTTTCCTCTCCTTCCTTGTGCCCTTCGATGGCCGACTGAACAGCATAGAGCACCATCCCTTGGCTTTCTTCGCCCTTGATGCGGCGCGGTTCGAGGTTAAGAATGGCCGGCATTTGTTTCCCGACAAGCACCGAGAGGTCCGGATAATAGGGGGCAATGCCGGAAACGATCTGCCTCGTCTCGGTCCCGAAATCAATGACGAGCTTCACGAGCCGGTCGGTGCCTTCGATCTTCGAGGCTTCTTTCACGGTGCCGAGGCGGATATCGAGCTTCTTGAAATCGTCGATGGTAATGGTCATTGGTCCGTAGTCTATAGTCTTTAGTAAAACTGGTCAGTTATTCGTCGCGGAGTGCTGATTTTTTCTGTCCAAGTACCGCTGAAGGATGAGTGCGGCGGCGCTGTCGTCCACCTTCCTAATCCGGCTTTCGCCGGACGGGCGATCGGGCGCTCTTGCGCCCGATTTAGCCGCATGCTCCTGATGGCGCCTCGCCTCGACCGAGGTGAAAAATTCTTTTTCGAAAAATATTGGAAGGGCGGCTTCCTTGGCGAGCGCCTCGGCCATGCGGCGCACGTCCGCCATAAGCTCGTTCTCCCGGCCGTCGCTTGCGAGCGATTCCCCGAGCACGACGCCTTCCACCCCCTCCTCTTTAAGAAACCGGACGAGTTCGGCGACGAGCGATGGGCTGTTTTCGAATACTTTCTTGGGAAAGGCAATCCTCCCCTCCGGGTCGGAGAGCGCCACCCCCACCCGCTTCGTGCCGTAATCGATGCCCGCATAGCGCATATTCATAAAGCCTACAGGAATAATAAAAAATTTATAGTGGTATAATGGCTGAATGGGTGAGTATAAAAGAAATCCCAATGCCGAATGTCTAATTTGCTCTACGAGGATTTACCGAAGACCTATCGAGCTGCAAAAGAGCCAAGGAAGGGCGTTTTGCAGTCAGGTGTGCTACGGGCTCGCAAGTCGGAAAGAAAAACCTTGCGTCATCTGTGGAAAGAAAATCCTTGCGAGCGCGCACAAGAAAACCTGTAGCCGAGCCTGCGCGAATACGCATAGGGCAGGTATTCGATACAAGCTCGGCAGTCCGCATGACAAAGTTAAGGACCAGCGGATGTTGAAACTTAGACTGCTAAAACAAAGGGGAGAAAATTGTGAAAGATGTAGGTATAACAAGCATGAGATATTGCATGTGCACCATAGGGATAGGAACAGAAACAATAATGAACTAAGCAATCTTGAGCTCATTTGCCCAAATTGTCATTATGAGGAACACTATCTGGAGAAAAGCTGGCTAAGGAATGGAGGGTTGCGCCGAATGGTAAGGCACTAGTCTTGAAAACTAGGGTCCGCAAGGACTTGCAGGTTCGAGTCCTGCACCCTCCGCCTTATTGAAAAACGTGTACAATAAAGGCAATGGACGAGGAACTCCTCTATTGGGAGGTGCATGAGTATGAGCCGTCGGAGCGCGACCCGGAGTGGTTCTGGGTGCTCGGCGTCATCGTCGCTTCGGTCTCCATCGCGGCCATCCTCCTCGGGAACATCTATTTCGGAATCCTCATTCTTCTCGCGGGCATCATCCTCGCCTACTACGCGCGGCGCGGCCCCTCGCTCATGAAGGTGCGCGTGACAGGCGCGGGCATCATGGTCCACGACCGGCTCCACCCCTTCGGCGATATGGTCTCCTTCTCCATCGACCGCGATCTCCTCATCATCGAGCGCACGGCGCTTTGGCACCCGCTTCTCATCATCCCCATGGGGCGCGAAATTCCCGCCGAACGTGTCCGCTCGTTTTTCGCGGCGAAGCTCCCGGAAAAAGAACACAAAGAGCCGCTCTCGCACCGCGTCATGGACAGGCTCGGGTTTTAGATCCGGCTTACTCCTTCACCGACTTAAGGAAAATTTTTCTGCCGAACCCACCGCGTTTCTCTCGTTTTTCTTTTCTTTTTCTCTCGATTGCATCCCAAAATATCTTTTCCCCGGCGGCGAGCGCCATAAGCACCTCAAGCACGTCAGATATTTCTTCCGCAATCTCTGTTTTGTTTTTCGCCCTCATAAGTTCGTTCCCTTCCTCGAAAAACTTCTTTTTGAGCTCCGCTATAAAACGCTTGCTCGATAGCTTAAACGTTGTGGGCATACCGCCATTCCGTCTAATAATGGCAGGAATTTTATCCCGAACCAGTTTATTATAGATAGTCTTTTTCATTGATACATTCGATATATACGAATTGTAACCGGGTTATTGCGTTCTTGAAGGCTTTTTGGGCGTGTACCGATTTTTGTCTCGCTTAATTACTTTATCGAAACTCCTGCGTATGGCCTCATCCAAGTCAATGTTGTTAGAGTTTGCAAAACAAATAACAGTGTAGAGAATATCGCCAATTTCTTCTTCCAATTCCTGTCCTTTTTCATCGTTCCTTTTTGGCTTGTCGCCATAGAGGTGATTTACCAGTCTTGCAAACTCACCACACTCTTCCATCAGCCGTGCCAAGATGGACAGTGGCGACCAGTACTTCCAGTTATTTTCCTTAAACCACTTATCTAGTTCTTCTTGGTATTTTTTCATTTCTTATTGTCGTTTATGCCACAGTTGTTGTTTGTGCACCACATCGAGGCACACCTCGAACCGCACGGCACTGTGGGAAGAGGAGGAGCAGTGGTACTCCTCACCGTAGCATACGAAAGCTCGCACGCAACCTGGTGCGCGAGCTTATGGCGCGGCACGATCCCGCGTCGATAAAAACCGAGACGCGCGGTCGTACCACGCTCCCGAAAGGGTTCAGCCGACAGAGAAGCCCAAGCCGGCTCGCCGCCTGAACGCTTCGTCTTCTATTTTCTTCTATCGGCTCAGGAATGAAAGGAGGGAGAACGTGCCAGCGAGACACGATTTGTTGCCTTGACAGAACCCTCTTTAAAGGTAGCGTGTAGCTAGAAGTTATCTCCTCCGTATTTGCAGCTACCTGAGAAGGCTCGGGTGGCGTCAGTGTGCGGAGGAGACATGTCAAGCAAAGTTCTATTCGTCGGAATGGTTTTTTCAGTACTCTGCGGCTTCATCGGTGAAATAGTTACGGAAAAGCCGATGGCTTTCAGCATTTACGCCGGTTTGGGTGCGCTTGCATGGGGTTTGTTTTGGTTGTTCGTTCTTCACCCTCAAGCGGTAGGAAGAGTAAGGCATCCGCGCACGGAAAACAGTATTCCTGCCGGAGGGCGCTCCCGCATGAGCGGCGGGATTGCAGTACCGAAATTCAGTTCACAGGGTACTTGGTACGCCTTGCTTTTTAAGGAAATAGACAAGGACGTGACCAAATATTCGTATATGGCTGGATGGTCCCCGTACGGCGTTGACGTGACTATGGAGATGGTGCGGCCCGAACTTAAGGTTATCGCCAGATTCGAGAGCGAGGGGAACAATGCTTTGGACGGACTCTTACTGAGAACGCAACAAGAGGCGCAACGCCTAGGTATTCCAGTACCCACGCTTGACGACATCATCGCACAACAGTCATCGACTTCTCTCGGACTCCTGTACAAGCTTCGGGCAGAAGTTCGTGGCCGGAAGGCCTAGAAATTACCCTACAAACGTCGCCCGCCCCGCGGCGTTTTTCTTTTTCCAACATCACAGTTTATTGACCGCAGTGATATACCGCCGCAAGGCCTCCCGAATAAGCTCGGATCGGGTCCGATGCTCCTTCTTCATTAGCTCCTTAAGCTGGTTCGCCATCTCTGGGGGAAGGGAGATGGAAAAGGTAACGGTGATTCGTGGCATACAGCCATTCTCTCTAGCGTGAATGGCGCGGCCAAGAGGAGAGAACGTGCCTCCAAGGACACACTCGCAAGGTTCGATTCCTGCCGAGACCAGGTACTAACCAAATACCGCGGTATTACGCCGTATTACTAAGTGTTATCCAATGCCCTCGGCAGGAATCGAACCTGCATCGCAAGTACCGCAAACTTGCATCCTATCCATTGAACGACGAGGGCAGAATACCATTTACCATACATGGAACCGTCCGCAAAAACAAACGCCCTTTCGGGCGTTTGTTACTTCATTTTCTTGATCGCCTGGGCGAGGCGCGATTTCTTCCGCGCGGCCGCGTTTTTCTTTATCACTCCCCGCTTCGCGGCCTTGTCGATGGCTTTGTAGGCACGCGGGAGGAGCTTCTTGGCCTCGGCGCTCCCCTTCGCCGCAAGGACATCACGCACCTCCCGGAGGGTGTCCTTCATGGTCTTTTGCCGCCGGTCGTTGTAGGCCTTTTTACGGAGCGAGACGCGGATTGCTTTTTTGGCTGAACGTATGAGCGCCATGGGTAATAGTTATCAGTTAATAGTTATCAGTCTATAGCGAATGACTCGAAAATCCTAGCAAATAGGCGGCTAAAAGGCAAATCTGCCCCATAAAATCTCGTTTACATTTAAGGGGACGGGCGCTATGATGGCCGTATGATTGCGCACCTCGAAGGTCCCATCGCGCGCATCGGCGACCGTTTTGTGGTGCTTAGTGTGGCGGGCATTGGCTACAGAATCTCCGTTACCGCCGACACGGCGCGGCTCCTCGGCAAAAAGAAAGAAAACGCCTTTCTCTTCACCTATCATGCCGTCCGCGAGGACGCAGAGGACCTCTACGGCTTCATCGAGGAGGCGGAGCTCGAGCTTTTCGAGATGCTTCTCGGCGTTTCCGGCATCGGCCCCAGGTCGGCGCTCCAGATCATGGGGCTCGCGGGCGTTGAGACCTTGAAAAAAGCCATTTCATCGGAAGATACCTCCTACCTCACCAAGGTCTCGGGCATCGGGAGAAAAACGGCGGAGAAAATCGTCCTCGAGCTCAAGGACAAGCTCGGCGGCGCAGGCGGCATGAAGCACGGCGAGCTTCGGGAAGAGAGCGACGCCGTCGAGGCATTGAAATCGCTCGGCTACTCGCAGGCCGAGGCGCGGGACGCCCTCAAAC
>JAUYLU010000058.1 GCA_030699625.1 bacterium | reverse complement strand
GAGAGGAGCGTCACCGTTTTCAAGATGAGGTCGTCGAAGTCGAGGGCGTGCGCCTCGCGGAGCTTCTCCTCGTAGCGACGCCAGACGTTCGCGAGGATTTTCGGGAAGTAGCCCTCGGCCTTCGCCCCAAAGGCCTCAAGCGTCACGAAGTCGCCTTTCTCGCGGGAGACGAGATTTTTCAGCCGCCGCGGCTCGAACTGCTTGGGGTCGAGGTTCTGCTCCACGATTGCCTCTTTGATGAGCGCGACCGCCTCGCTCTCGTCGACAATTCCAAAGTGCCGCGGGAGCCCCGCCGCCTTCGCCTCCTCCTTCAATATGAAGACGCCGAGCGAATGGAAGGTCTTGACCATGGGCGTTTCCCCGCGCGGGAGCGGGGCCACTCCCCCCGGCCGACGCTCGAGCGCCCCCATGACCCTCGCCCGCATCTCCTCGGCCGCCTTGTTGGTGAACGTGATGGCGAGGATGTCTGCGGGAACGACGCCCGCCTCGATGAGCCCGAGGATGCGGTGGACGAGGGTCTTCGTCTTCCCCGCCCCGGCCCCGGCCACGATGAGGAGCGGCCCCTCGGCATGGAGCACGGCCTTTTTTTGGGCCTCGTTGAGCCCCAAAAGACTTTGGCGCGGTTGCATCTGCAAAATATAGCACGCCCGGTTTCCCAAAAATCTTATCCCCATGCTCTCCCCACCCCGATTGACTTAGGGGGAGGGGGTCGCTACCATGAAGGTATACCTCCCGGACGGATGCGATGTACCGTAATGTGGCCTGGTTAGGCCATATTCTGAAAGAGATTTCTGAATGTACCGTAGCGAATTGCCGCTTTTTCTAAAGAATTACAGGCCTTTTCGGTCGGTTCTGTAATGAGAGAGGGGCAGTTCACCGATGTAGGCTTATTTTTTCTCGTAAAAATGACGCGATTGACCCCTCGAAAGATGGGAAATCGCTGACACACGGCCTGCCCTGTCCGCGTGAGCGCACGCACAGGCAGACGACTTCTCCTCTTATGCGCGCCCGGGGGCCGATGAGGGCGGTTTTTATTGCGCTTCTGCTCGGGGCGTCCGCTTTCCCGCCCCTCGCCTCCGACGCTTCGGTGCTCTCCATTTTCAGCGGCTTTTTCGGCAAGAAGGCGGAAAAGGAAACCCTGAATTCCCAGACAGTCTCGCTTCTCAAGGCGAGCCTTTCTTCGGAGAACGCTCCGCGAGGCGGCGGCGACATCACCATCGTCGACGACAGCGCCCTTCAGCCCGACGCCGGGCCCTTGGGCGCCTCGTACGACGTGGTCGACGAGGGTTCCGACCGCATCAGCGTCTACGTGGTGCGGAAGGGAGACTCAATCTCCGGCATCGCCCGGATGTTCGGCGTCTCGCCGAATACCATCGTCTGGGCGAACGACCTCAAGAACGGCATCATCGCCGAAGGGCAGAAGCTCGTCATTCTTCCCGTCTCGGGCATCATGCATACCGTGAAGAAGGGCGACACGGTGAAGAAGGTCGCCGAGCGGTACAAGGCGGACCTCGGCGAGGTGCTCGTTTTCAACGGCCTCTCCCCCGACGCGGAACTCGCGGAGGGCTCGACCATCCTCATTCCCGACGGCGAAGGCGTGCCGGTAAACCTCGCCACGGGCCGCGCCGTGACCGTGCGCGGCGCGAGCGCGCCTTCGTACGTGGGCTACTACATCCGCCCGCTCGTCGGCGGCTACAAAACGCAGGGGCTCCACGGTTACAACGGCATCGACATCGCGGGCCCCCTCGGCACGCCCATCCTCGCCGCGGCGGCGGGCGAAGTGCTCATCGCTCGGCAAGGCGGGTGGAACGGCGGCTATGGCACGTACGTGGTGCTCCTCCATAGGAATGGGACCCAGACGCTCTATTCGCACCTTCAGCGGGTGAACGTGGAGCCGGGCGTGGTGGTCGCGCAGGGCGAGACCATCGGCTTCATGGGAAACACCGGCCGCTCGACGGGCGTCCATCTCCACTTCGAGATCCGCGGGGCGAGGAATCCATTTTAAGGAAGAAGGAAATTTAGTAATGAAGTAAGCAAGCAATGAGAAAAACGGGCTACGCCCGTTTTTTAGTTCCTTCCTAGCTTACTTCCTTGCTACCGTATTTCGAACCGCGGCCGGTACTGGAGCGCCTCGAGCATGTGTTTCTCTCCGATGGCCTCCGCGCCGTCGAGGTCGGCGATGGTGCGGGCGAGTTTCACCGTTTTGTGGTAGCCCCGCGCCGAGAGCGCGAGCCGGCGCGCTCCTTCGTCGAGGAGCGTCCGCACCTCTTTTGAAAGCTCGACGAGGCCCTCGATGTCGCGCACGCTCATTTCGCTGTTTCTGGAAATAGGGCGTCCCGCTTTTTCGAAACGTTCGCGCTGCCGCGCCCGCGCTCCCTCCACTTTTTCGGCGTACGCGCGGTTCATCCGCGCGCCTGTTTTCTCGCCGAGCTTCCCGTACTCGATTTGGTCGACGGAGAGCCAAAGATCGATGCGGTCGACGATGGGACCCGAGAGTTTGCGCCGATAGCCCGCGAGATCGACGGGGCGGCAGGCGCAGCGGCGCTCGTCGGAGCCGTAAAAGCCGCATGGGCACGGGTTCATGGCGGCGACGAGGATGAAGCGTGCCGGGAACGACGCGGTGCCCCTCGCGCGCGACACGCTTACGTGCCCGTCCTCGAGCGGCTGGCGCAGGGACTCGAGCACCCGCTTGTCGAACTCGGGGAATTCGTCGAGAAAGAGGACGCCGCGGTGCGCGAGAGTGATCTCGCCCGGCCGGGGCGTCGAGCCGCCGCCGACGAGCGAAACGTAGGAGGCGGTGTGGTGCGGGGCGCGGAAGGGCGGCAAGACGGCGATTTCGCCGTCGAGCGTGCCCGCCACCGAATGGATGCTCGTCACCTCGAACACCTCCTCGCCGCGGAGCGGCGGAAGGATGCCGGCGAAGGCCCGGGCGAGCATGGTTTTCCCCGTGCCCGGCGGCCCGTACATGCCGACGTTGTGGCCGCCCGCCGCGGCGATGAGGAAGCCGTGCTTCGCGAACTCCTGCCCTTTGATGTCCGAGAAATCGATCGTCTCGTCGGGCGGCGGCGGCTCGATTGGCGTTTGCGGCGCTTCCGGAATGGGAATGCGCCCCTCTCCTTTTTTGAAATGGGCGGCGAGTTCGGCGAGTGTCGAAACGCCATGGACGCGGATGCCTTCGACGAGCGCCGCCTCGCGGACGTTCTCGTTCGGCACATAGAGCTCCTCGTAGCCCCTTCGTTTCGCTTCCCGGGCGATGGGGAGCGCTCCCCGCACGGGCAAAAGCGCGCCGCTCAAGGTGAGCTCTCCCACGAAGAGCTTTTTCTCCGGGTCGAACGAAAGGTCGCCCGCAGCGAGAAGGTACGAAAGGGCGATGGGAAGGTCGAAGCACGAGCCCTCCTTCTTCAGATCCGCGGGCGAGAGCGAGACCACCACCTTTTGATTCTTCTGTTTCGGCGATTTGAAGCCGGAGTTCTTGAGTGCGGCGCTCACCCGGTCGCGCGCTTCCTCGACCGCCTTGTCGGGGAGGCCGACGATCCCGAACTGATAGAGCCCCTTCGCGATGTCGGTCTCAACGGAAATAGGCACCGCTTTGAGGAGCGTTACCTGCGCGGAATATGTTTTCGAGGGCATTAGCCTTTGTGGGCGATGCAGGTGCGGGCGGAGGGGTTCGCGAGGAGGCGTTCGGGCTCGATGGGCTTCCCGTCCACTTCGCAGAGGCCGTAGGTGCCGTTCTCGAGGCGCTCGAGGGCGGACTTGATGTCGTGGAGCTGGCGTTCGAGCTCGCTTTCGGTCGCGATCTTCCCCTCGAAGTCCTCGACGCGGTCGGCCGCTTCGTTCTTGTCGGCGCTCGAGTTGTTGAGCTCCGAGGGCGTCGCCTCCCAGTCCCCCTTCCGTTCGGGCACCTGCTTCCCGAGTCCCTTGAGCTCGCGCTCGAGCAGGAGCTCTTCGTCCTTGAGCTTCGCCTTGAGCGCCTCGATGTCGAGTTTTCCTTGCATTATGTCGGTATCATACCACGCCCCGTTAGAAGTCAAAGACAAACGTCTTTCGAAGCTATGCGAAGCCGAAGGCGTCGTGCTCGCCGTTGTTTTTATGACCAAAAACGTTCCCTACCTTCTCACGGGACCACGCGCGTTTCCGCGGGCAACCGATGAATCATTTGGCGCGGGAGGCCGAGAGGCGCCGCACCACTTCGTCCATGGTCTCTTCGGCGCTCGTGATGACCACGGTCTCGCGGTTCGGGATGGAGTACAAAAGCACCACGTCGCCGTTGTGGTCGAGGAGCGCCCGCGCGTCGCGGTTCTTCACGGTGATGTCCTCGAATTTCTTGTCGAGGAGGTAGCGGTTCGAGGCGTCGATGCGCACGCCGAAGAACGGGAGGAGTTCCGCGGCCATCGACTGCTCCCACTTGAGGAGCCCGAGGAAAGCGTTTTCATAAAAATCGGTCTTGAGGACGATGAAGGCGTTGCTGCCATTGAATGCATGCACGCCCACCATGAACTCTTCCTTGAACGAGCGGAGGAGCACCGGCGGCACGCGGGCTCCCATGAGCGAGAAGAAGCGCTCCGTGGTGATGCGTTCTTTCCCGCCCGCGCCGGTCGTCGTGAAGGAGAGCTCCTCGATGGTGTCGAGGCGAAGCCCCGGGTTCTTGAGCTCGGCATTCACCGCGGCGATAAGCTTCGCCTGCGACATGCCCCCCGTCGGCACCTCGAGGAAGGTCTCGGCGGCGATGAGGCCGCTTTGTTTCGCGATTTCCTCCGTTGCCGCGCCCTTGTCGCGCGCGAAATAGACGTAGCCGACGAAGGCGAGCCCGCCCGAGATGGCGAGGAGCGAAAGAAAAAGAAAAAGGAAGTTCCGCTTCGGCGCCGTGGCGCGCGTTTCGAGGGCGGTCTCGCGCTTCCGGTGCTCGGCGAGGGCGATGGTGACCACGGAGCCCTTCTTCTCCTTCATCACCGAGGCGAGGTCCGCCTCGAAGGTGCGCACCACGCGTGGCGCCTCCTTCTCGGCGGCAGGCGCAGCCGCCGCCGCCGCGCCCGACACTTCGAGCTTGCCTTCGGGAGAGATCTGAATCGTTTTTCCTTCTCCTTCCATCCTGTTAGAAATAAAGGTTACTTTGTTTCGGCGTCGCTCCGACGGCGCG
>JAUYLU010000046.1 GCA_030699625.1 bacterium | reverse complement strand
GGGTGCGTCACCCAGGCGTACCGGGGCTTGTTCGTCTACGCGCTCTCGCACGTGCTCTACAACGCGTGCATGATCGCGGGCATTCTCTTCCTTTACCCGCTCTTCGGCGAAAAAGGGCTCGCGCTCGGCGTGGTGCTCGGCGCCTTCCTCCATCTCGCCGTGCAGTTCCCGGTCCTCCGGGCCCACCGCTTCGTGCCGTACCTCTCCACGCGCATCGATTTTTCATCCATCAAGGAGATCGTGCTCGTCTCGCTCCCGCGGACGCTCACGCTTTCGATGAACCAGCTCGTTCTCATCGCCATTATCGCCATCGCCTCGACCATCAAGGAAGGATCGGTCTCCATCTTCAATTTTTCGTACAACCTCCAGTCGGTGCCCATCATCATCATCGGCGTCTCGTACTCGGTGGCGGCCTTCCCCGCGCTCATCAAGTTCTTCTCTTCGGGGGACAAGGGCGGCTTCGCCCGCGAGATCGAGACGGCGGCGCGCATCATTCTCTTCTGGTCGCTTCCCATTTCCTTCCTTTTCATCGTGCTTCGGGCCCAGATCGTGCGGGTCATCCTCGGCACGGGCAAGTTCAGCTGGGAGGACACGCGGCTCACCGCGGCGATGCTCGCCCTTTTCGCGGTTTCGCTCGTCGCCCAATCGCTCATGCCGCTCCTCGTGCGCGGCTACTACGCGGCGGGGCACACCAAGCGGCCGCTCTACGTGAACCTCTTCTCGCACGCGCTCATCGTCGGCCTCGCCTTCGGGCTCATCGCCCTCGTGCGGGAATGGCCCGATTTCCGCTATTTCATCGAAAGCTTGTTCCGAGTGAGCGATCTCGCGGGAACGGAAGTGCTCATGCTCGCCCTCGCGTACTCTATCGGCTCGCTTACGAACGTCTTTCTCCTCTTCCGCATCTTCGA
Source organism: bacterium (assembly GCA_030699625.1). Classification (GTDB taxonomy): domain Bacteria; phylum Patescibacteriota; class Minisyncoccia; order Phycocordibacterales; family VMEP01; genus JAUYLU01. The sequence goes on along the minus strand of JAUYLU010000046.1, from coordinate 5,552 downwards.
GCGCGACATGGCCCCCGGCCTCTTTTCCCGCGTCAAGCGCACTTTTTTCGAGAGCTTCGCGGCATCGTTCCTCATGGGTTTCGCCGCCTATCAGTTCCTCGACGTTTTCGACGACATCTTCAGACTCGATACCTTCATGGGCGTGTTCCTGCAGGGGCTTTTCTCGGGGCTCATCGGCATCGCTGTCGGTCTCATCGTCTTGAAGCTCCTTGGGAGCGAAGAACTTCGTCAGATCTCCGAAGCCATGCGGCACAAGTTCTGGCGCACCAAGGCGCTTGCTCCGGAGCAGCAGGAACTGTAGAATAGGCTTTAGAAGTTAGGAATTAGGAGTTAGAAAGTAAATAATAATAGAATCAATCAAAATTCTATTCTCTAATTCGCGCGAATTAGAGAATAGAGGAATTAGTAAAAATTTGTTTGCAGTTGGTAGCTTGCCCGCCTAAGTTTTGCTTCGCAAAATTTTGGCGGGTACATGGTTACATGATTTGCGGCATTTTCTATTCTAGTATTCTTGAGAATATTGGAATAGAAAATCGGGGAAACAAAAAACCCGCCGAAGCAGGTTTTTGCTGAGGCGGGCTGCGGTTAACTAGCGATTGCGATCATGATCCTTAGTTCGGGATTGGTTCCACTAGGTGCATTGTAGTAAATGGGGATGAATTGGAAGCTCTTGCCAGGATATTGTTGGTGAAGTTCGGTGATAACCTTGGCCGTTCCCATTACCAGCCCAAAAGAATTGTATTTTTTGACGGAACAGCAGAGGCGGAGAACTAATGGTTCTTCATTTAAAACCTTAATCTCGTCCTTCTCATTATCTACAGACATTTGGCTACCTCCAGGTAAATGGTCAATTACTAATGCCAAAGCGTAATTGCTTAAACTAACTCTTCAATAAAGCTACATAATATAATAAAAAAGTCAATAGATAAATAATGTGATAGGATAAGGATTATTTATGGATTTAAAGCATATCCGCAATTTCAGCATCACCCCAGTAGAACAGCAGAGCTGCCTACGGGGCAAGTCGCCCTCATGGACTTAAAACATATACGAAACTTTTCTATAATTGCGCATATTGACCATGGTAAAAGCACCTTGGCGGACCGCCTGCTTGAGGTGACGGGCACGATAGAAAAGCGCAAGATGCGCGACCAGGTCCTTGACCGTATGGACCTCGAGCGCGAGCGCGGCATCACCATCAAGATGACGCCCGTGCGCATGGTCTATCGACCATTAACTAATAACAAACGACAAATAACAAATAACGAGAATTCAAGTTATAAGTCATCAGTTATGGGTGGTCAGTTATCAGATTCAGAATATATTCTGAATCTGATAGATACGCCAGGTCATATCGATTTTTCCTACGAGGTCTCGCGGGCGCTCAAGGCCGTCGAGGGCTCGCTCCTCCTCGTCGACGCCACCCAGGGCGTGCAGGCGCAGACCTTGACCACGCTCGGCATGGCCCGCGAACTCGGCCTCGCCATCCTCCCGGTCGTCTCCAAAATCGATTCGCCGCTCGCCGATGTCGAGGGCACCCGGCAAGAGCTCGCGAAGCTCCTCAACGTTTCTGAAAGCGATGTGCTTCTCGTCTCGGGCCGCACCGGTGAAGGCGTGGAGGCGCTCCTCGACGCCGTGGTAGAGCGCATTCCGCCGCCACGCGAGGAGATCAGAGATTCAGGGAGCTTTCGCGGGCTCATCTTCGACTTCGAGTACTCGAACCACCAGGGCATCATCCTCTACACGCGCGTGCTCGAAGGGAAGGTGCGGAAGGGCGACGAGCTTTCGCTCGTCGGCGCGCGCGAGCGTTCGCTCGCGCTCGAGACCGGCATCTTCACTCCCGAAAAAGCGGCGCGCGACGGGCTCCAGGCAGGCGAGATAGGGTACATCGTCACCGGTATCAAAAAGCCGGGCGTGGCCTCGGTCGGCGATACTGTGACGCTCACGAAAAAGCTGCTTCCGGCACTTCCGGGCTACGCGCTCCCGTCGCCCGTGGTCTTCGCCTCCATCTATCCGGAAAGCCAGGACGATTTCACCAAGCTCCGGCAGGCGCTCGAGCGGCTCAAACTCTCCGATTCGTCGCTCTCCTACGAAGAGGAGTCGTCGGGCGTCCTCGGCCGCGGCTTCCGGGCGGGCTTTCTCGGCATGCTCCATCTCGAAATCGTCACCGAGCGCCTGAAGCGCGAGTTCGGGCTCGTGCTTGTCATCACCACGCCGTCAATCAATTACGAGGTCGAGCTCGCGAACGGGAAACGCATCATGGTCTATTCGCCGTCGCTCTTTCCCGACCACGGGAGCTACAAGGAGGCGCGCGAGCCGTGGGTGAAACTGAAGATTATCACGCCGCCGGAATTCCTCTCCGACATCATGGTCATTTTGTACGACCACGAGGCCGAGATCGGCGATACCGAGACCATGGGCGGAAAGCGCGTGGCGCTTTCCGCGGTCATGCCGCTCCGCGAGCTCATGCGCAATTTTTTCGACGAGATAAAGAGCCGGTCGAGCGGTTTCGCTTCGCTCTCCTACGAATTTCTCGAGATGCGCCCCGCCGACGTGGCCCGTCTCGATATCCTCGTGGCGGACGAGGCCGTGCCCGCCTTCGCCCGGGTGGTCTCGAAGCGGCGCGTGGAGGCCGAGGCCCGGGCGGCGGTGGAGAAGCTCGCCAAAATCCTCCCGCGCCAACTCTTCGTGGTGAAGGTGCAAGGGCGTGCCCTCGGGAGGATCATTTCTTCGGAGACCGTGAAGGCGCTCCGCAAGGACGTCACCGGCTATTTGTACGGCGGCGACATCACCCGGAAAATGAAGCTCCGCGAGAAGCAGAAGAAGGGGAAAAAGAAGATGCAGGCACGGGGGCGCGTGAACATCCCCCACGAGGTCTTCCTTAAGATGGTAAGGGAATAGGGGCTAGAAAATGAGGGCGGGCACGTAGAGAAGCACCATTGAAATGATGACGAGCGCGCAGATGATTATCCAGACCATCCTGATTTTCTTGTTGTTGTCCTTGTCGAACAGCATGGTGTCGCCGTGTATGTATAATTACGAATAATACCAAGGAATGCTCGAATTTCAACAGAAACAGCGCCTTCGCCGCATCCTCTATTCCAAGGTGACGCTCGCCCTCCTTTTTGCGGCGCTCCTTCTTTTCGGGAACAGCACCTTCAAGCTCCTTGAGAAGAAACGCGAGGCGGCGAACGGGCTCGCCACGCTCGAGAAGGAGATTGCGGCTCTCGCGGTCAAGGAAAAGACGCTCTCGGGCCGCATTGCCGCCCTCAAGACCGAGCGGGGCGTCGAGGAGGCCATCCGCGAGAAGTTCAAGGTGGCGAAGGAGGGGGAGGGCGTGGTGGTGGTGATTGACCGCAAGGAAAAAGAAGCTACCATGGGGGAGACGAACCCGTTTTCCGCGTGGTGGAAAGGGATTAAGGATTTTTTCAATAAATAAAGCAAAATATGCGGGATTGGTTTAGTGGCAGAATGGTTGCTTCCCAAGCAACAGACGCGAGTTCGATTCTCGCATCCCGCACTTTAAATTTTTTATTATGTCCCCGGGCCGAATCGAACGGCCATCAGTGGCTTAGGAGTCCACTGTTCTATCCGTTGAACTACGGGGACAGGCATAAACTTACAACCAACAACTTACAAGGAACAGGAAAAGGATACAAGCCTTCTACTTTTTCATTGTAGGTTATCTGTCGTTGGTTATAAATGATTAGAGGCCGAGAAGCTGCTCGAGCTTCGCCCTGTTGAAGCCGACGACCATCTCATCGCCCACGTAGATGACGGGCACGCCCATCTGGCCGCTCTTCTCCACCATTTCCTTGCGCTTCTCGAGGTCGGTGGCCACGTTGTGCTCCGTATACGGCACGTTGTTTGTGGCGAAGAACTCCTTGGACATCTTGCAATAGGTGCAGGTCGGCGTGGTGTAAATGGTGACTGGTTTCATGGCTTTATATTTTTACCCGTCCAGTATAGCACGGGCGTCAAGAGGGGTGCCGTGGCAAGCTATTGCATCTTCCGGATGCGGGTATACAATGTCTAAGTTCAATGATTCCCAAAAGGAGGAGCAGTTCTTTTCAAGGTTGAACGCCAAGGAGATGGATGCAGCAAGGGGAAAAGTGTCTAATTTGGAATAATTTGGGAGAAAGTGATGCCCCAGTTGCAAGAAGTGAGAACGAGGAAGGCGCGCTCTGCGGCCCCTGTAGCGGCAGCGGAAGATCCGTGGTTGCACGTAGCGGTCAGGCAAGAGGTCTGCCTCCTCGCGTCGGCGACGTACCACATGCTCAAAGAGCGCCAGGCGATTTACCAGCAAAGTAAGAAGCTGGGGGAAATCCTCAGGTTCAACCGTGAGGAGCTGTACATTGTGCGTCTGTGGGAGACCTACGGCACGCAGTTCGAATCGCTCATGGGGAAACTCGGGCCGTTCAAGACCTCGGCGTTCGTCGAAGTCGTGGTCGCCGCCAAGCCTTTCGAAGATCCACGTGTGCAGAAAACGTTCGTTCCTTTCTGCTTCGCGGACGATTTCAACGCGGAAGGGAAGCTCACGATCGAACCGTACCAGTTGTGCACCCAATGGTTCCAGCGGCCGAGCGCGAATGCGCATGCGCTCCCGTCGACCGCGAACTGAAGCAATCCCCACAGGGAATCAGGCCACGCCACAAGCGGGGCCTTTTCATTTGGTGCAGGATACTTGAATTAGTGCGAACCGGCCGCGCCGTGGGCGGCGGCGCGGCAAACCCCCCGCAGAAAATGCAGGCGGCGAAGCCGCTCCGCTGACAATATCAAATTTTTCTTTGGCGGACTAGATTCGAGAATTCGCAAAGCGAATACAACTGCTCTTTGAATTAAAAAAGAAAGAAGCCTCGTGCCGAAGTGAGCGCGAAGCTCCTTTCAAACACGAGGCTTTCACCAGCGATGCTGGGGCAGCTACTTCTGCTCGCGCGGCGTGAGCCGTTCGAGCGGGACGACCTTGTCCTTTTCGAGATAGGCGAACCAGAACGTCGCGGCGTTGATGTCGCTCGGACTGACGACACGCATCACTTCGAGCACCACGAACTGTTCGGGCTTCTCCACCGTCTTCTCGAAGATTTGCTGGATGGTCGTGCCCTTCCATTTGTACTTCCATTCGGTGCCGCTGGAGAAACCGGCGACCGGAGTGGAGGCAATGCGAACGGCAAGCGGCTCGGTGATCCGCTCGCTGATTCTCGGCGCGATGTAGAGTACCGCACCGCCGCCGCCAGATACGTCCTGCGGATGCGCGTTCACGCCGCTCGTGCTGCTACCGATCGCGAAGCCGATGATGCCGCACAAAAGGCACTGCGCTTGTGCGACAGATGGAATGCCAGCGAGTAGGGCGAGACCGACGAGACTGGTTGCAAAGAACTTGCGCATGTGAATCCTCCTGTGGGGTTGGACACGCGATGTTGAGAGTATAGCATAGAGTAGTGCAGTTGTCAAGCAAAATTGGGCTACAAAACAAGGGTATTTATGAGTTTAGGATTTCAGAATGTATGGCCAAAAATTATTTTTTCCCGAAAAGAAAATACGAGTGCGCAAAG
>JAUYLU010000039.1 GCA_030699625.1 bacterium | reverse complement strand
TGTCGGCATGGGGTGGCTCCTCGTGCGGGAGGGGAACTTCCCGCCCGGGGGAATCCCGCTCCTCGACTTCTTTCTCATCGTGCTCGCCATTTTCCGCCTCATCCGCCTCTTTTCGTACGACAAGATAACCCAGTTCCTCCGCGATTTTCTCTACGATTTCGAAGAGCTGCCTGCCGGCCGCGCTATCGGCGCAGGCGGGCCGGGCGACCGCGGGGAAGGGGTGCGGGTGAAGCAAAAGCCCCTCCGCGGCATCCGCCGCACCATCCTCGAGCTTCTCGACTGCCCGTGGTGCACCGGCGTCTGGATTGCCCTCTTCGTCGTCTTTTTCTACTTCTACACGCCCTACTTCTGGTTCCCCCTCCTTATCCTCGCTGTCTCGGGCGTGGCCACCTTCCTCCAGCTCACGGCGAACATGATTGGCTGGACGGGGGAGCGTCTGAAGCGCGAAACGGAGCAGAAATAGCGTTTGACAGCGTGCCTGTTCCTCCTGTATCATCCCCTTCGTAAGCCGTAGACGGCAGGCGGGAACAGTTGGTAGCAGGTAGGAGCTAGGAAATTAGCCTCAAAACTAATCTCCTAAATCCTAATTCCTATCAACTAGTCCAGAAGTCCTGCCTAGGTCGAACTAATTTCGCATTCGTGCGGAATATGGATTACACGGCTCCGATTCAGGAGCTTTCGTCGTTTATAGTCGGCTGGTTTTGTGTTTTGAAAATAACGAGCATAGCGAGTATATTTTCAACAACCCTGTTAAATAGACCTTCGGTCTAATTTCGCTGTAGCGAAATTATTTAACAGGGTGAAAATTTTATACTCACTCCGTTCGTTAAAATTAACCATGGCCCTCAAAAAAGAAAAGAAAAAGGAAATCGTAAGCACGCTCGGGAAGATCATCAAGGACGCGAAATCGTTCGTCTTCGTGAATTTCCACGGGCTCAACGTCGCGGGCGTCTCGAAGGTCCGCCGCAAGCTCCGCGAGGAGAACATCGGCTACATGGTCGCCAAGAAAACGCTTTTGAAGCGCGCGCTCGGCGAGCACACATTCGAAGGAGAGCTCCCGCCCCTCGATGGGGAAGTGGCGCTCGTGTACGGCGAGGACGCGCTCGCCCCCGCCCGGGGAATCCATTCGTTCTCGAGGGAGTTCAAGGACGCGCTCAAAATCGTGGGCGGCATCTTCGAAGGGAAGTATCTCGACGCGAAGGCGATGCTCGGCATCGCCACCATCCCGCCGAAAGAGGTGCTCATCGCCCAGTTCGTGAACCTCATCAATTCGCCGATCGCCCGGCTCGCCGTGGTGCTCAATCAGGTGGCCGAGAAGAAAGGAGAGGCAACCGCTCAGTAACTTAGCAAACTTAGTAACATAGAAACCATGTCGGACAAATTCAAGGAATTCATCGAGAAAATCGAGACCATGTCGGTCATCGAGCTCCATGAGCTCGTGAAGGCGCTCGAGGAGAAATTCGGCGTCTCGGCCGCGGCAGTGGCCGCGGCTCCCGCCGCCGGCGCGGACGCTCCCGCCGCCGAGGAAAAAGAATCCTATGCCATCCATCTCGCTGATGCCGGCGCCCAGAAAATCCCCCTCATGAAAGTGGTGAAGGAGGTGCTCGGACTCGGCCTCAAGGAAGCCAAGGACCTCGTCGACGGCGCGCCCTCGCTCCTCAAGGACGGCGTGAAGAAAGCCGAAGCGGAAGAAATCAAGAAAAAATTGGAAGCAGCGGGTGGCAAAGTAGTATTAAAATAACTCATTAGGTTATATCTGAAGTCCCGTACCTGCCCAGGCCGAGTGCGGGTGCCGAATAGGCACGTCCATTATGAGCGAAGCGCGAGGCCGTATGGCCTTAGGTGTGGGGACGGAGGAGATAAAGAAGAAGCTCGAGGCGGCCGGCGGAAAGGTGGAGCTGAAGTAAACCACACCTTACCCACACTATATCCCCAGATATTCACGGAAAAGCCCCCGAGGGGGCTTTCCTTTTACGTGCTAGTTTGAAGGAGGCGGTTCTTCGCAATTCAACCTGATTAGGGAGGGGTTCATGTTGTACCAGGAACCAGAGGTGCGCGTAACGCCTCCCGAAGTGGCGTTCGGGCAGGCAACAACGAGGGTGTCCCTCGCGAAGGCGAAGGACGACGTACGGCGGCTGAAGCAGTACGCCCGGCTCGTATTCGTCATTGCTCCGGGCAAGAAGCCGGAATTGATCCACAACAAAGACCATATCGGGGACGTCATCGTCGTTCTTGGTCCAGCTGTCGTGCAGGGAGAAGCGCTCAATGAGGCGCTCTTGCTTGAGATTGGCGTTTCCCGCGGCAGGCCGTACAGATCGGCCGAAGTGAGGCGGGCGAACGGAAGCATCGAGCGTGCGCGTTTGGAGAAGCGCAAACGGGTTCGCCCGCTTACCAAAGAGGAGTTCCGGTTCGTGTGGCCCCACCTGAAGAAAGTGTTCGCGGCAATTACCGCTGACGCGCGGTCGCGGTGGAAAGCGAACTCGCGGAAAGGGCGATGGATTAAGGGCGCGTCTCGGCCGATTGAGCGCGGCGTTTATTTTACCGTGGCCCGGGAAGATACGTTCGCGAGCGAGGCGGTGTACCGATGGGACGAACGCACCTCCTTGGGGCGCCTCCACCGTTGGGCATGGCACATCAGCTGGTGGCTTCGCCATTACCAGTTCGTGGTCTACCCCGACAAATGGATGAAGAAATCGTCGGGGATAGTGAAATCCATCGAGTTGTGGAAACGAATGGAACTTCCCAAGCGGCTCGGTCGGCTCGTCATGCGCTCGCTTCCGCCCAAAAGAAGGGAACTCTTCCGACATGCGCTCTCGGTGTGGGGTCTTCCTGACCCCCTCGACGGCGAACACGCCGGGACGCCTCGTCTGGGGAAACCGGCGCGCGAGGATTTCAAGATAAGGATCGTGCGCGAAAACGGCGTGAAGCACGGCCAGGGGTGCGTGACGTTCGAGTTTTTCTTCGAGGAGATCTATCGTGCCGACCATGACCTTTGACCGCGATAGGGCGGAGCAGGTGATGGAAGCCGCCCACGCGGCCTACCATGCGAGGACGCACCTTTATTTGAGAGTCCACGGCTTGAACGGCGATGCGCCGCAACGCAAATACAGGCCGGAGGGGGTCGTGCGGGGTTCGCCCGACGACCTCATTCGCCTGTACTTCGCGACGCTCACCGATCGTCGGCAGCTCTCTGCAGAGGTGTATAAGGCGCATGTCCGCCTCTGGCAGTCGCACGAATGGCTCTATCGCGAGGACGTGCTTGCGCTCAAGGAATGTGAAACGCTCGAGAAAATCCTCCGCGAGGAAAAGGCGGGTACTCCCAAAGAGTCGGCGAAGACGTGGCTGCCGTGCGCCGAAACGCTCTACAGTACGTTCGGTGGCGACCCGCGGAAGTTGTTCGCAGGTGGAAGCATCAGCGCGGCGCTTGAATGGAAGTACGGCGAGGAAAAGAAGCGGAAACGCGATCCTTTGCCGGGATTCGGGCCGAAAATCCTCTCGCTCCTCGCGATTTTCTACGAGGAGCTTGGGGCCATTCAAAGCCTTCCCGACGCGTTCCCGGTGGACATGCATATCCAGCGGATATTCATTTCCACGGGAGCAGTGAGCGCGCCGGGAATCGAAAAAAGCGCAGGGCTCGCCGAGTTTCTTCGGTTTCGTCTCTGCGAGATATGCAGTGAGCGGAAATGGAAGCCGCTCGAGCTGTCGCAGGCATTTTGGTTTCTGGGCAACCAGACCTGCACGAGGTGCTATCTGCTCAAGGATGCGCACCTGCGGTGTCCGGTGTACGAGGAGTGCGGCGGGGCCATCGAATCTCGTTCGTATTTCAAACGCGGGGAGTGGGACTTCAACGCTCCCCGTCGGCCGAAGGGGATTCCGGTCAAGTTGCTCTTCTAGTTAGTTAGTGAACGCCATGCCGTCGCCAAACGGTATGGCGTTTTTTTTATGGCTGCTTGTTGACGAGCATTTGTCGTTTGTTTATTCTAAGGGGGGTTTCCTTTTTAGGGGAGAGAACGATATGCGGATGGGAGTAGATTTTTGCTCGAAATGCAGCAAAACGCCTTCTCCGGCCACGCGAAGCGGCGAACGGGTGTACCTCTGCTGGACAACAGGCTGCAGCAACTACGGGAAAGTGATCGGGGGCGCGGGCAATTATGCCGCATCTCCGGTGCAGACCACCATCGCCGTCTCCGAACGATAGCCGTTTCTCGCCTTGAAAAGCCGCCTCCGGGCGGCTTTTTGTCTGGGACAAAAAATGGGCTATTATACCCACATGGATCCTATTAGAAATGACCTTTTAGCATAAAAGGTCACGAGAACGCCCAATACAATACTGGAATGTCGAAAGAATTAAAAAGTAACGATAGAGAAATGTCCGCTTGCAAATGTCATAGAGCGGGCGTTCTCTATTTCTAACAGGATGGAAATCCTAGGGAAGCTCATGGGCGGGGTGGCGAGGCTAAAGCTCATGCGGCTTTTCCTCTTCAATCCCGACCAGGGCTTCACCCCCGCCGAGGTGGCCGCCCGGGGGCTCATCACCCCCGCCGTGGCCCGCCGGGAAATCTCCTTCCTCGGGAAGCTCAAGTTCATAAGACCCGGCATGTGCGAGCGGGAAGCGAAGACGAGCAAAGGAGGAATCACCCTCATCAAAAAGAAACGCATGCTCGGCTGGTACTTCAACAGGGACTTCGCCTACGCCGAATCGCTCCGCGACCTCCTCATCGACTCCCGCTTCCTCGAGCACGAGAAGGTGGTGCGGCGCTTCCGCCACGGGGGGCGCATCAAGCTCCTCATCGTCTCGGGCGTTTTCATCAAGGACAAGAACAGCCGCCTCGACCTCCTCATCGTGGGCGACGGCCTCCGGCGGAGCAAGATCGAGCAATCGCTCAAAACCATGGAATCGGAGATAGGGAAGGAGCTCCGCTACGCCGTTCTCGACACCAAGGAATTCACCTACCGCCTCGATATGTGCGACAAGTTCGTCCGGGACGTCCTCGATTATCCCCACGAGCGCTTGATAGAGAAAATAAAGCTGGAATAGCCTTGCCACAGGCCGTTTTTTGCCCACCTATCCACACCATATCAACCCAAAATCCCCAGGAATTGCTATCATTTACCTAAGCTTTAATAGGTCGAAACTTTAAAGCGATTATGCATAGTCCTTATTATCAGTTAACTAACATACAGCGTAATTGCTGGTCCGTCCCCGCATAAGGCGGGGGTGGAAACATACCTTATGGTAGTACAAACATGGGGTCAGGTGCTGCTCCAGTCATTCCAAGACCTGTGGGTCGGAGTGGTGAGCTTCGTACCGAGCCTTGTTGTCGCGATCCTCATCTTCGTGATCGGTTGGATCGTGGCCTCTATCGTCGGCCGCGTGCTCGCGCACCTGATCGGGATGTTCAAGCTCGATTCGGCGCTTCGGAGCGCAGGCCTTGATTCGGCCTTGCACCGCGCCGGAATGGAGCTCAATTCCGGCCTCTTCATCGGGCAGCTCGTCCGATGGTTCATCATCGTCGTCTTCTTGATCGCGTCGCTCCAGATCGTGGGGCTCACGCAGGTCAATGAGTTCCTCCGCGACGTCGTGCTCGGGTATCTCCCGAACGTCATCGTAGCGGCGCTCATTCTCCTCGTCGCAGGAGTGGTTGCGGACGTCATGCAGAGAGTAGTCATGAGCTCGGCCAAAGCCGCGCAGATTGAGTCTGCCGGCCTCCTCGGGAGCGTGGCGCGCTGGTCCATCTGGATCCTCGCCATCATCACGGCGCTTGCCCAGCTCGGCATCGCCCCCGCCTTCATGCAGATCCTCTTCACCGGCATCGTGGCCATGCTCGCCCTTGCGGGCGGCCTCGCCTTCGGTTTGGGCGGCCGGGAAGCGGCGGGACGTTACATCGAGAAAGTGCGAAGCGACATCGCGCACCGATAACCCTTCGGAGTTATCAACAAAAAAGCGCCTTTGGCGCTTTTTTGCTTTCGGGGGTAAAGTGAGCTTAGAGGAACTCTACAGCGGAGGAACAATGAACGAACGAAGCGAGTATTCCGAACAGAAGCTCACTGTCGCGGAGGCGTGGGAGATGATGGAGCAGCGGGCGAAATGCCAGGAAGACCTGAAGTACGTCATATCCTACGTGACCGGCGACGATGTCGAGGCGGTCAAAAGGGTCCGCGCCGAGGCCTCGGCGCGGCTCGCGACGCTTCCCTCTTGGGAGGAGTATGTAAAAAAGGGCCTTAAGGCCGCGTAGGCGGCCCCATCGCCCCGAAGGCGTCAAAAATGCTTCTCTTGACGCCTTTTTTCTTTTGTGTATACTTGGCTCTATCTGAATATGTTTACGACGATTAAACCAAAAAAGCGGTAAAAGGCAGCCGAGGTTTCTCGTTTGTCCGAGCCGCCGCAAAGCGGTTTTTTTCGTTCCAAAAACAGTTCGGAGGAACCTGATCGTTGAAAACAGAATCCTGCCACTCCATGCATTTCTTTCCGCTTCAGGGCGGAGGGATTAGTTATTCCAATTGTCCGCAAGGACATCTGGGGTCTTATGTCGCATGAAGGAGGCAGACGTAACCGCGCGCTTCTCTCCCTTGAGCAGGGAAGGAGCGCGCACCTGTCCTTAGCCGAGCGGTCGGCAGGGGGCGGAAGGTCCTTCGGAGCCTATTCCTAAAGCTACGGCGAAGGGGGACGAAAAAATGTAAGTGGTTTTTAAATTTCCTAATAGGAAATTAAGAGCGTATGGTGGATGCCTAGACTCTAAAAGGCGACGAAGGACGTGGCGTGGCAGCGATATGCTTCGGGGAGGTGCCTAGCAACCTTTGATCCGGAGATCTCCGAATGGGGAAACCTTTATTGCGATGAGCAATAAGTTTTTGCCGCAAGGCAGATTCGCACACCCAGGGAAGTGAAACATCTCAGTACCTGGAGGAAAAGAGAACAATCGTATATTTCCTTAGTAGCGGCGAGCGAAAAGGAAAGAGCCCAAACTCTGTGCTTCGCACAGAATATTTGAATATTAAAATATTTGAATATTCCGTGCGGAGCGCGGGGGGTCATAAGGTAGCGACGCATAATCAGTATGGAAGAGTTACAAATTGCAATGGTAGGTGAAGTTGCTGGAACGCAACGCCACAGAAGGTAACGGCCCTGTAACCGAAATCATTGCACCTCTTTAGTCGCTATTCTTGAGTAATTCAAGACACGAATAGCTTGGATGAATTTGCCGGAACTAACCGGTAAGGCTAAATACTTTTAGAGATCGATAGTGAACTAGTACCGCGAGGGAAAGGTGAAAAGCAGCCCGGTGAGGGCAGTGAAAGAGACCTGAAACCATATGTTTACAAGGAGTCGGAGCCGCCGCACTACACTGCGTTTCGTGCGGAATTTTAAATTTAAAATTTTTAAATTGAAAATTCCGGAGCACGGAGCATAGCGTAGTGCGACGGTGACGGCGTGCCTATTGAAGAATGAGCCAACGAGTTAATGCACGCGGCGGGCTAAGCCCCTACAGGGTGGAGCCATAGGGAAACCGAGTGTGAACAGCGCGTATGTCGCCTGCATTAGACCCGAAGCCGGATGAGCTTACCATGAGCAGGCTGAACGAGACCGAAAGGTCTCGGGAGGGCCGAACTGATTGATCGTTCAACTTCATCGGATGACTTGTGGTAAGGAGTGAAAAGCTAATCGAATTCGGTAATAGCTGGTTCTCTCCGAAATAGCTTTAGGACTAGCGTCCCATGTACCTCTTGGGGGTAGAGCACTGGAAGG
>JAUYLU010000033.1 GCA_030699625.1 bacterium | reverse complement strand
AACGGAACGCTCTACCACTGAGCTAAAGGCGCTTATGTCTAATGTATCCGTCTTTGACGATACGCTCAATATAATCACGCCGTTTCATTTTTTTCAACCACTTCTCCATTTGCCGCGCCTCGGCAAGCAAGGCAAACTCTTGATTGAAGACCAATTTCATAGGGCCGAGGCGTTTCGTCGAAGGAGTATGACCACCCAAATGATGCTTCAGACGTTTCTCTAAATCAGAAGTACTTCCTATGTAGAAACGCCCGGCTTTATTTTGAAGGATGTATAAATAGGCCATCATGCTGAGTCCCGACGCGAAGGTCGGGACCCCGATCGCTAGGCGCATCGGGGCTAAAGGCGCGTGTAGATAAACTATCATATTTTCGGAAAAATTACCTAAACTTTTTACGGGCAAAAAGACAGCCCGCCGGAGCGGGCTATTCATCGACTTGGGGAAGCGTGTAACTGAACGTGCCGTCGCCTCGCCGAAAGGCTTCGGTGAGGAAATGGCAGCCGCCGGAGGTAGGGAGCCATTGGACAATGGTGGCGGCAACGAGATACGCCACCTGCCACTCCCGCTCGTTCCTTGGCACGTACTCCCGACGTGGGTCGGATTCCTCGGCCGAGAGAATGAGGTGGAGGATGCTCGGGCCGTAGGCGATGCTGTTTCTCTCGGCCCAGACTTCGGCGAACGAGCGCTCGAGCCGTCTCGTATCCTCTTGAGGATGAAACTCCTTGCACACCCTCTGGAAAAGCACTCCCCGATGCTCTTTGGGAATCTTCTCGAGAAGCTCTTCCGCTTCAGCCTCTTGCCGTGCGAGGCACAGCAGGCCGCCGGACGGCGTATTTTCCATGGAACTCTCCTTTGTCGGGAACTTCCATTACCCTACGCTCATTCCTTCTTTTTGTCGAGCTTGTCGATCCTGTCATTACCCGTTGTGGCAGGCCAAGAGAGGGGAATTCATACGATAAACTAAAATTCAAAATAAGCTCACGCTCGTGAGCTTATTTTGAATTGATTTTGCTTACTTCTTACTACTTTCTTCTCATTCTACTGCCAGAGCGCGAGGATGACGGCGGCGATGGCCGCGGAGACGAGCGGGTAGACGAGGTTGAAGAAGAGGAAACGCTCTTGCTTGCTTTTCGCGGCGGGGGGTGCACAATGGCGCGAGGAGGACTTTTTCTAAGAAAGGATATGCATGGGTAGCATGACTATCTGCACCAAGACAGGCAAACCGTGCGACGAGAAAGGGTGTAGTCTCTCGTATCGGTTCTGCGAGATGAAGCACGTCGTGCCGACCGACGAAGACGAAAACAAAGAGCCGCAGAAGCAAGAACTGGTTTTGGCGCCCGAGCGCCGCGACGGTTTTCCCTGAAACCTCATTCCGCGCCGCGCCGCAGGCATGCCTGCGGCTTTTTTATTGTCTAGCGCTTGCCTCGCTGCTTGCCGTGATGCTTGAAGAATTCCACCTGCCGGAGGCGCTTTTTGGCCTCGGCGAGCGTCCGGTAGGCGCCGAACGAACGACCGGTCTTCTCGGAGAGCACCGCGTATTTGCCTTTTATTTTCTTGATCATGGAGGTGGCTTGTTATCAACTTTACTTCGCCGGGGCGGGGCGCACAATGAAGGCAGGAGGTTCCCATGGAATACTGTCACGCCAAAAGCTGCAACCCGCCGGGGAATCGCGAGTGCACGGGGCGGGCATGTTGTTTTTTTCCCGTCAACGGTAGCACCTGCGTGCACCTCCGCACTGAAAAATCCGAGTGGGCGCTCGTTGCGCCGCCGCCGTGCGCGCGGGCCGCAGAGTTCCTGAAGGGCTACTGAATCCATCCGCTTCCGCCGCGGGCCTTTGCCCGCGGCGTTCTTTTGGCGGACTATGCCGTATTTTCGATGGCGTGGGCGGTTATTTCGAGATTGCAGCTTTTATGCTCCGTGCACCACGCCTCACATTTCTCCGCCCATGCTTTGTCCGCATAATGAAAGCCGCATGCTTCGCACTGATAAAGTTCTTTGCCGTCTTTCGGGATACTCTTGACCATTTTGTTTTGCGGAAGGGGTGGGACTCGAACCCACACGCCCTTTCGAGCGCCGCTTTTCGAGAGCGGTCCGTTACCATTCCGGGCACCCTTCCGTAAATAACCGATAACTAACGACTTACAACAAATAACGGAATATACAAAATCATTGCTTTTTAAGACGCTATTGATACTATCAATCCAAAGTTCCTCTTGGGGGTAAATATGAAAGTCAGGGTTACGTGGTTATGCGCCTACGTCGAGGTTCGGAGGTCTGAAACGCCGCCCTCCTCGCTGATGTTCTTGCGGACCGTCCTGAACCTTGCGGTGAAATTGCGGTTCAACCTCGGCCTCAATTTCTCGTGCGAGGGCGGGCTTCAGGGGAAATACCGCGGCCGCTATGTTTCTTTGCAGAACATGGGAGACGGCGATCTCGGGCTTATGCTCGAAGACGGCGATCTTCTCCATAGCCGCTCCTCGGCCGAAATTCTCGCCTGGTACGGGACGCTCCTGTGGTGGCTCGCGGAGTCGCCTACGCTCTCGGTTAACGGGAAAGACTACGGGCACGGGAAAATTTTCGACCTGTCGCTCGACCCGTCGAATCCCGCCGCTTACTTCCGGGAGATGCATGGCATTTTGAGCGCCGTTTTCCGGAAGGCGAGCAAGTCAAAGGTTCTGGGCGAGAAAGTGTTTCGAGAGTTCGCGGCCCAGGGTTCGCTTGAAGGTGTGTATCTCCGCGGGCTTTCCGACGCTGACATCAAAAGAATTTTCGTGCCATTGCCATGAAATAGGGCAATGGTTGAGGTGCCCCGCGGGGGCACTTTTGTTTACATAACTAACTGATGTTTTTTTGCAAGAGGTGCAAAAATGCTATCTGTGTTTTTGTATTTCTGCCCCGTATATTATATACTCCATACTCGATACTCATCCAGTGGCCCTATCGTCTAACGGTTAGGACATGAGCTTTTCAAGCTCAGAATCGGGGTTCGATCCCCCGTGGGGTCATACGTCGCAGGAAGCAGGCAACTGCTTGCCTGCGGGCGACGTATGAAGCCGCAGCGATGTTGCCGTAGCAACGGCAATCGCGAGGCGGGGTCGAGAAAGTTGCGAGCGACGGCGAGCAACTATTCGTGACCAGATAAATCAAGCAGGCGAAGCCTACGATATCTCATCAAACTCTACTTTTGGGCTCATTTGAGTAACATAGAGTTACCTTTTGACTTTTCTCTCGTCTATGCATACCATAAGCTTTTACGCTATACTTTATGAAAGCAATGACTTTAGAACAGGCAAGGGAGCAGCTTAGGAAGTTTCTGGGTGGGCGGATACTGACTTTTACCGTCATGGAGTACGATAATGGGGAGTGGGCTGCTCAATGCAACGAAATCCCTGGCATCATCACAGGAGGTGTTGGCGATTATACGGAAAGAGATACGTTTATGCGGGATGCAATTGTTACAGCAGCGGGTCTTGGCAGTGAATTTGCAGGAATTCTTCAGTTCGAGGGTTATATGGCGAAACAAAATCTTGTAGAAAGGATATTCGACAAGGGAGGGACAAAAGAGGCGCAGTATGCAATTTGATCGAGAGTCATACCGCTCTGTAAAACCTGAGCAGAAGAATCGCGTTGCTCAACTAAAAAATTTAACGCAATCGGATTGGATAAAAGCCTGTAAAAAACTTGGTCTTTATGTGTCAGTAGGGAATGGCAAAGGTTCGCACGTTGCTGTCTATAAATCGGCGGATTGTTCAGTTTCTGATAGCTCTTGTCTTGTTTTAACCATCGTCAAGGATTGTTACCCGAATATACAGCTGGCCCATTTTAAAAAAATTCTTGCCTACGGCCTGGCTACAAGTCTCTATAATGAAGATACTATTTGGGATGCTTTGGGAATAAAATAACCCCCCGTAACCTTCCCCCTGTCACCAACGTTCTCTCTACTGAACCTATGCGCTGGAATCCAATCCTAAACGCCGCCATGGCGGCGGCCTACATCGGCGGCCTCGTGCAGCTTATGCATTACATCTCATCGTTTCGGCGTGATACCCCCGATACGTTGATAGACGGCGTGGGCGCACTCTCCCTCTTCGTCTTTTCCGCCGCGGTGATGGGATTCCTTTTTTTCTACCGGCCGGCCACGCTCCTCGTCGAAGGGAGGCGGCCCGAGGCCCTCTCGTATTTCCTTAAGATGCTCGCAACGTTCGGGGCGATAACGCTTCTCGTCGTGGGGGCTGTGATCGTCCTCCAGTAGTCCCTGCTATACTTCCCCCAACAAAAAAAGCGGCCAAATGGTCGCCTTTTATACAACAAAAGAAAAGGACGTCGCTTCATTGCGGCGTCCTCTACGTCTAGGAATACCGATCTACAGCTATATACCTACGGTCATAGGTACCCTGTTTGAGGACGGGTAGCTTGGGTAGCCGATATGCATTTCCGCCGGAAGCATTCCCGAAAGGTCTGCGAGAGATTGCCCCCCGCTGACCTTGAGCCAAAAAACAGACCGCACCGCTCCAATGAGCCGGAATGCCTCGAGGACAAACTTTCTCCCCTCGGGCGTGTCTTTCGCAACGAGAAACACGGTGCCAAATTTCACCACCATGTTTACGATGTCCTCCGCTTCGTGCAGGTGAATAGGCTTGTCCCTGCGAGCCCTTTTCGGGATCAGAAAAACATCCTCGAACCCCATTGCGTTGAACGCCTCGACATCATCATCGGATCGAACAATAACGATGTTTCTATACATGGCTTCCCCTCTCTATGTTGCCGCCGCCTGAAGGGATTTCAGGGGACTTCTGGCTCTACGCTATCGCCCGTGGCGATTCTGTCAAGGCAAAAGAAAACACCGCGGCAAGGCGGCGTTGTATATTCTGCCCAGCAATTTATGTTGCTGGCGAATCGGGGAAATTTTCCAGATATAGCCTTCTTTCCGCTTCATCTGCCGGGCGGACTTCTTCCACAACCATCATAGTTCGGACTCCGCCCATCAACGACCACCCGGTTCTTACCCCAAGGCGTTTCAAGACGATCTTGCCGTTCTCCTCCCCGATAATTTTTGGTATGTGGTGAGAATTTCGCGGCCGCAGGAGTGTAATTTCGCGCGACTTTCTGTCCACGCGAAAGGTTTTCGGTTTTGAAACGAGCGGCGCCACTAGGACTGCTAAACCGTTTACTAGAAGCGCAAACAATCCCAGAGCGGCGATAGCTAGTAACACCAGGAAAACGAAAGAGGTTGCTTCGCCTATAATGTTCATAACTCCCCCCATTTGGTTAGTCTGGAAGTACTCTACTCTCAAGTATAGTTAAGTCAGCCGGCTCTAAGTGCGCCGGCCGCAAGGCCGAGCAAGAACGCAATCAAGTAGCCCATTGTTCCTCCTTATGTTGCCGCCTCATAAAGGGATTTCAGGGGACTTCTGGCCCTACGCTATCGTCCGTGGCGATTCTGTCAAGGCGGGCGGAGTCTGATGGTATACTCACGGGATGAATATCTCCTTTCCCAACAACCCATAGCAAGCCATGAACATCGAAGGCATCAGAAAATTCCTAAGCGAGGCGAATAAGGCGACATATGCCAATAAAAATGCGCCCAAGGCCGCTTCGTCGCGCCTGAAATCGGAAGACTATCATTTTGAGAAAGACGGGCTAACCTATCACGATACCTACTTTGGCGGGCGTAACTTCATCGGAGAAGAGATTGTCTATGAGCATGAAAAGCCGGTATGGGGCGCCAACTATTTCGGCTGCATCCTTGACGAAGGGGTGAATGAAAAGGAAGTGTACGATTTTCTTCGTGTGGCGCTTATGCAGGAATACGATGACGTAATTCCGGTGCGTGGCCCGAGCATGTTTTCTGCCGATGGCAAAACATATCGCTTCGCGGCAAGCGGGGATTTAGCGGGATTTTCCGGCAAGGAAGAAATTTCGTTCGGTGAAAAAGTCGTTTACCGTTGTTTGCTCCATGGAGGGATGATTTTATAATTTTTCCCCCTCTCCTTCCCAAAAAAGAAAGCGCCGCGGTGGGCGGCGCGAACTGTTCGACTGCGGGCTTAGAGGGGGATAGACGCCAAAGAATTTTCGAGGCGTGCCATTATCTCCCGCACCCGTTTCCGTGAAGGGTCTTTTGCGTGATACTCTTCTTGGGCGTTGCGGGTATTCTCGAGCTCGACTGCCGCCCGGATTGCCTTTCTTTCCGGCCCTTCGGGAATGAAGAATTCCCAAGTAGCGGCTGTTGCCGGGCAAAGGTCGAGGCCCGGAATGGACTTGCCATCCGTGGAGAACTTCACGGGGATGAAGTGGAGCGGCGGTCGGGTAAAAATTGGATCTTCGGCGTGTTTGCCCGGGTCCATGAAGAAGCGCTTTCCCTTGAACGGCCCCTCATAGAGCGTGCGCACTACGGCCGCTTCGAACTGGTCTCCCATGTCCAGGGCGGAGGCGGGGTCGAAGCTGAAGTTGAAGCGGAGCCCTCCTTTCCGGACATGGAAAGACGTGTAGCGCGACTCCAGTTCTCCCGTAGGGGCGCGTTCGTACCACCAGAAACTTCTGAGCGGGAACTCCACTTGTCCTTCCGAGTCTTGGTAGGACATCCCGATTGGTCCTTTCTGTCCTAGGTATCCGGGGGCCAATTGAATCCTTTCTTTCCGGAGCCATCTCTCTCTGGTGGGTTTTTCGTCGAGGTATTCGCAGATGAAGCCGGCTGGATGCCATGCGATCTCGCGGAATCTCGGTTGGAAGCGCTTGAAAAGCGCCACCGGGCTCATTTCATTGCGGGCCATTTCCGTGTCTCCTCTGAATATTTGGCGTTCGCTGAGAACTGCTAGCTACACCCTATAACACCGCGAAATTCCGTCAAGACAAACAAAAAAGGCGGCCGAATGGTCGCCTTTTATCATGCCGAACTTGCTATTTCCCGGATTTCACTCCGGAGGGCCGTCATCTTCCTCTATCGTTGCAAAGCATGCAACGACGGGCCCGTGGCCCGGCTCGATGATGTTCTGCATGAGGCAGCACTCGCCGGCTCGCATTCGTTTCTGGGCTGCCTTGCAATTCAGACGATGTCCTTTTTTCTCGTCTCGTTTGCACGTC
>JAUYLU010000032.1 GCA_030699625.1 bacterium | reverse complement strand
ACTTCCTCCACTCCTGGCGATAACCGGAAATTCTTTTCATTATTTCTTCTCGTGTCGGGGGTATCCAATCATTCCAACCCCTAGCTTTCAGGTCTTGGTTATTTTTGCAATAAAAAATAAAAATCGGATCAAGAAGTTTGCTGTATTTGATTGTGATTCTAGGCAATTTCGCTTTGAAAAAATGAAACATGTTGATAAAATTATATCTCAAAAAATAAGGGAATTCTAGGGGTTATTTCACTACAGAAAATACTTGATGTCGCGCGGAACCCTGGATTTCAGCCTGGAAAAGAAAAAGCTCCGCAGGAGCCTGTTCGCTTGAATTGAAGGCCGCTTATCCATACGCGGCCTTTTCATTTTCTATAGTTCTAAAATTCTTCGAAATCGAAATCGGGGCGTACCGTAACGCTTGCGCTCTCGTCCTCGCAGGTGAGGACATACCGCCTCGTCGAGTTGATGGGCCCTTCGCGCTTGGTGCCCTCCGTCGAGGTGGCGAGCAATTGGCCGCTCGTGGAATTGTAAAGCACGCACGTATCTTCGTCGCTTGACCAGGCAAGGTCGGTGAAACCGTTCATGCCGGTGAGCGTGGGGTTCGCCGTAAGCGTCGTGCCGCCTCCGGCATTGAGGTTTTCACACGCCGATTCGGGCGGCGGGAACTGCGCGCTGCAATTATTGGTGCAGCCGATGGAGCCGCCGTTCCGAAGGCCGCAGGAGTTCGCGGGCGAGAGGCAGTTTTGGCCGTAATTCGACGGGAGCGGCGGCGCGCTCGCGCTGCACGAGCCGCTGCACTGGAAAGTCCCTGAATTCGACTGGCCGCAGATATTTGCGACGGAGCACGTTTGCCCGTAGTTCGCCGGAAGCGGCGGGGCACCGACGGGGATATAGGTCGAACTGCATGTCACCGAGCGTACAAAAGTGGCGCAAGAGTTCGGACCGCAGTTCCATGAAGCGTCCTGGCAGCTTCCCGAGGCACCCACGGGGCAGGTGAAGGGGGCTTGCATGCCCGTGTTTCCGCCATGGGCGTCATATCCTCTATTGCCATCGCAGGTGTCCGGCGGGGGGCTCCCCGTGATGGACCAGTCGCCATAGCTGTCTCCCGGCGATTCGATGCCGCAGACGCCGTCGCATTGAATGGTGCCGGAACCGCCGCCGGCGCCGCAGGCGTTCGAGGCGCCGCTACACGGCTGCCCCGCGTTCGGGACGCATGCGGCAACGCCTCTCCCTCCTCCTTCTCCGCTCTGCCCGCTCACGCCGCCTGGGGAAGAATTGCCTCCGCCGCACCCCTCAAAGGAAACATTGTCTTGGCCGCCGGAGCATTGGATATAGCCGACGCCTACCGCCACGCCGGTGCCGATTGCCGCTATGCCCCATCCGGTGAGAGTGCTACCAGCTGCAAGTCCGAAGGGGCCAGCAACAAACACTATTGTCGCTACGGTCAATATTTTGCCTAGTGAAGTGAGACCGCCGCCTCCTCCCGCACGGGCGACATTTGACGGCAGAAGGACCAGGGAAAGAATGAAGACTGCAGAGAGAATCTTGTGTTTCATGCTTCATTACATGATAACCTGGGCAGGAAAATAGGCAAAGTTATCTGTAAAACAAAAACCCCGCCTCCTTGAAGCGGAGCGGGGTCCTTCGTTCGTAATCCCTCTCTTTCACAAAAGCTTCTGCCTGCCTGTGCAGAGGATGCTTTTTATTTGGAGAGCTGCTGCTTTAGCAGAGCTCGGCCACCTCGGCATTGCCCACATATCGGCAAGCTTGAACACCTCCTTTTTCTCTCGGAGAAGTTCCCCCTTGAGCGTGAGTTGCAGGTTGGTGCCGAGAAGGGCCCGCCACGTATCCGTACCCGTCATGCTTAGCAGCACGTCCACCGTTTCTTTTTGGTCGGTATAGACGTAGCAGTCGCCGCCCTGTTCCTTCATGGCCTCTCGGGAAAGCTTATCCATAACCGCGAGGTCTTCGTCCGGAAGCGTTACCCCCGGCATGAGGGATACCCCCGCAAAACCGACTTTTATCGGCTTCGGAAGATTCCCCGCCTCTTCCGAAACTTGAAGCGTCCCGCAACCGCTTACCGCGAGAAGCACCGCGGCGATGACTGCAAAACGAATCGTTCCCATCTCACACCTCCTGGTGCGTGTTTGCGCAAATGAAGAAGAACTAAAATCTTACTGCTTCAATTATACACAGTTTTTATAATGAGTCAAGGTTTTTCACGCATGAACATCCCCAAGGGCCGCCCTTGGGGATGTTCAGGGCGGCATTTTGACGGGCTATACTAGAAGCATGTTTCTGCCTATGCTTTCCGGTGCGCTTCTCTACGCCAGTTTCCCGCCGCTTTCGCTGTGGCCGCTTGTTTTCGCGGCCCTCGCGCCGCTTCTCCTTTTCCTCGCGCGCGAGGAAAGATTCTGGCGCCTCTTCGCAGGCGCGTTCCTTTTCATGCTCATCTTCTCGTTTGTCTTCCAGCGCTTCTTGCCCGACCCGCTGCTTGCGGCGGACGGTATTTTTATCTGGATGGGCCTTCCGGTCGCCATTTTTTTTCTCAAAAAATCGCGCATTCCGCCGTTTTCATTTTTCCTTGCCGCCGGTGGTTTTGTTCTTTTCTTCATCTGGGCCGTGGCGCGCTTCTCGTCGCTTCCGTCCTACATGGCCCTTTTCGGCATTCCCCTCGGCACGACGCCGTTCGCGGGCCTGGCCTCGTGGGGCGGAGTGGTCGGGCTTAGCGCTTTTGTCGTTTGTGCGAATGTCTTGCTCGCGTTCTCGTTCCATGCTTTTTTGCGAAAGAAAGCGTCTCTCTTTCCCTTGCCGCTTGCCCGCAGTTTTGTCTCTGCGGGAGCGGCCGTTCTTCTTATCGGAGCGGGCTTTTTCGCCGGGAAGGCGCTCCTTGCGCACTCCGCGCAAGGGCAAGCGGCCCTTTCCGTCGGCATCGTGGGAGTAGGAAAGGATTTTGACAGAGAGGCCCCCGCGTTTGACACGGGGGGGCGAATGCCGACGGAAGAAGAAAAAGGCGACGCGCGGGCGTACATCGCCTCTCTTCTGGTTCCCCTGCGTGCGTCCCTTGCGGCGGGAACGTACGACCTCGTCGTCTTGCCCGAGCATATGATCGACATAAAATTCCCGGGGAGCGCGTATGGCCAGGCGCGCGAGACGTTCGGCATCACCAATGCGGGAGTTCTTCTTGAAGCATACGCCGGCCTCGCGAAAGAATATCGCGCGCATGTCCTTGTGAACTTTGCCGCCATCGACGAGGCAGGAAAAAAATTCAACGCTTCGCTCCTTATCACGCCGGAAGGGGAATTCCGGGGAATGTATCAAAAACGGCATCTTGCCCTGGGCGGCGAATACTGGCCGTTCGGGACGTGGGTTCCCGTGCGGACGAAGCAAAATCTCGATGAAATCGCGCGAAACGGCGGAGCGTTTTTCATCACCGAGAGTCCGACGGGGCAATACGCGCGGGGCGAAGGCCCCCTCGCGCCTCTGTATCTTGCAAACGGCGTCCCCTTCGGGACACCCATCTGCCTCGAGGGGCATGTGCCGTACGTGCAACGGGCGTTCAAGGAAGCGGGGGCAAGATTTTTGACGCACCAGTCAAGCAACAAATGGCTCGGCGATCCGAATGACATATATGACGCCCTCACGGACCGCCTGCGCCGCTTGGAGGCGATTGCCACGGGGCTCCCCATTATGGTGAGCGAGAAAAACGGCCCTGCGGGCATCGTCTATCCGGACGGCACGGCGTCGTATCGTTTCCCGGTACCGGAGGGGGTGGCGTTTCTTGCCGGCGTCGTCAGATACTGAACATGGGGAAACAGAAAAATGACCATCGTGCTACACTTTGTATGATATGCCAGGTATTACTTAGTATTTTTATCTAAATTCATGCTTCCTACCACATCCCTTACGCTTTCTTCGAAAAGAAAATGGCTCTGGGTCGGCATTGTCGTCGGTTTTTTCCACCCCCTTGCCGGCCTTGTCTATGGCGGCGCGCTTCTTTTTGAACGGGAGGCGCGCAGGGAAGGCGTCATCGTCATTGTCTGGACGATTGCGTGGGCGGTCGCGTCGTACTTCCTTTTCGGCTACCTCACCCAAGAAGGATTCCTTCCGCGCTTCCAAATCATTCCTTCCGCATAGACGGTTTTCTGGAAACGGCGCTCCTCCACGCGCGCCCGAGGCGAAGAATCCCACGGGCGGCCCTTGGGATTCTTGTTTGAAACGTCAAAAATAAAGCCCCCTGCGCGTGGCAGGGGGCTTTCCCTAATGCTCGAATACCCTTCGGGCCTTACGGGGCTTTTTTGAGAAAGAGCTTGTCGGCCCAGCCGGACGTGCGCTCTCCTTGCACATTGAGGAAGCCGTTCTCCTCCTTGCCGAGGAAAATGACCTGATCGGCGCGCGCAAGGGTGTCGACAGGGCCGGAGGATTCCGACGGCGCGGCGAAGAGCTTCACGCCGCCAATCTTGCCGACGAGGACGTCGCCCCGCTCGAAGGATGCGCCGGGCGCTCCTTTCTTTTCGGTTCCTGCCGCCGCAGAGGCTTGCGATGGCGCCGCGCCCGCTCGTTGCAGCGCCGGATTGCCGCGCATGCCGCGCACGACGCTGTTCCAGTCGTCGAGGAAGCTCGCCGAGACCACCTTGCCTTCGGCGGTGTTTTCGTAGGCGCCGAGCACGCTTGCCGCACCGCCTCCGACAAACAGGCCGCCGAGACCGAAGTCGGCTTTTTCCGCCGACCCCTGTGCCGCCGCCACCTGAACGCCGCTCCTCGTGTCCGCAACCATCATGCTCGTCTGCGCCTGCTTGAACTTGAGGCCGCCAGCCACGGCACCTATTAACCCGCCCGGGAGGCCGAAGAAGGACCCCACGATGCCGGCAGCGGCGCCGATACCGCCCGCGTTCTGCTGCGAAAAGACGACATCGGGAGTCAGGACGTAATCGGCCGTGACCAACTGCCCGCGGCCCATTCCCGAGCCTTCCTTAAGCTCGCTCTCCTGCATGAGGCGCCGCTCCTGCAGAATGTTCTGCATGGCGACGCCCCGTTCGATTACTTGAAAGCAGTTTGATTGCTGAATGAGCAGGCGGATGAGGCCCGTGGGCGATGGCAAGCTGAACTGGAGCAGGGCCCTCTGGGTAAACTCCTGCGGTTCGGCCACGGCCATGGTGCCGAGCGGAGCATCGCAGCGCTCGAGAGCGGGCGCCGCTCCCTCTGCTTCGGTGCCGCTTGCCGAGCCGGTGACGGGACCGCCGCCTTCGCCCGGTTTCATCTCAGTGAGCCCTTGCGAAAAGACTGTCTTCGCAAGGAAAAGCGCGATGATGAAAAACAACGCTGCGTTTCTCTTGGCCATAAGGCCTCCTCTCTGAAGTTGGTATTTCGATTGATAAAGAACTGAGCGTATGGCCTTACATAAAGCCTCCTATTGCCCATAACCTGTCACAAACCGCGATTTTGTCAATCTTTCCCGCGCCGCACCGGTTTCTTCCGAGACGGGAGAAATTTGAGACTATGGGGATTATGATTTGCCGAACCGAACGTATACTTAAAACATAAGCTAATTTTTGATGCATGAAAAAACTATTGATAGCGTTCGCGCTCCTCGCCGCAGCCGGGGTAGGCGGGTACGCGTGGTGGCAAAATGGGGGAGGTAACGGGGAGAAGGCCCTCGTCCCGGCCGCGGGCACATACGCGGGGAAGAAAATAATGTACATCGACTCGTACCACGCGGGGTACGACTGGAGCGACGGCATCACCAAGGGCGTGAAGTCGGTGCTCGACCCTTCGGGCGTCGATCTCGAAATCGTGCGCATGGACACCAAGAACAATCCGAGCGAGGAATTCAAGCTCGCGGCGGGCGCCGCGGCGCGCGACGCCATCGAGGCCTTTCGCCCCGACGTCCTCCTCGTTTCCGACGACAACGCCTTCAAGTACGTGGTGCAGGCCTACTACAAGGACGCGGCGCTTCCCATCGTTTTCTCGGGGCTCAACTGGGACGCCTCGCTCTACGGCGCGCCCTACTCGAACACCACGGGCATGATCGAGGTCTCGCTCACGAACCAGATCATCGACCATCTGAAAAACTACGCGAAGGGGACCCGCGTCGGCTATCTCTCCGCCGATACGGAAACGGAGCGCAAGAATCTCACGTATTACGGAACGCTTCTCAATATCACCTTTTCCCGTTCATATTTCGCGAAGACGATGGCGGAATGGAAAGCGCAGTTTACGAAGCTCCAGAACGAGGTCGATCTCATCATCTTCGAGAACAACGCAGGGATTACCGACTGGAACGAGGCCGACGCCGAGGCGTACGCGCTCGCGAACACCAAGGTGCCGGTGGGCACCACGAACCCGTGGATCATGCCGTACGCGCTCCTCGGCATCACCAAGATCCCCGACGAGCAGGGAGAGTGGCAGGCCGAGACCGCGCTCAAGATCCTCGACGGCGCCTCGCCGTCGTCGATACCGCTCGTCAAGAACAAGCGCGGCCAGCTCATGGCGAACTTGAAGCTCGCCGGGAAGCTTAAGGTGACGTTTCCCTCTTCGATCCTTAAGAACGCCGAGGTCGTCCAATAGTCCCGCGTCCGTTCTCGTCGGCGGTATGTATACGATATATCGTATAGATCAACGCATCGCTCATGCTCAAGCCGTTCTCCAACCTTCCCATCTACAAAAAGATCCTCATCGGCCCCGCGGTCGTCATTGCGCTCTCGCTCCTTGCGGCGCTCATGGGAGCCTTTCAGCTTTCGCGCATCGACGCCATATCGCAGGACCTCACGTCCCAAAACCTGAAGAACCGCTACCTGCAGGAGATCACCGTGGCGCTCAATGCCTTCGACAACAACCTCGAGCGCTACACCACGGTGGGCGGCGAAGAGCACAAGGAGCACCTCGCGGCGGACCTGGAAGCGATACGGAATCATACCGCGCTTCTCGAGGAGCTTCTCGTCGCCGACTCCGAAAAGATGGTGCGCGCGGCGGCCCTTCTCTCCGAGCTCGACAAGAACCTCGAGGCGCTCATCCTCCTTCAGGACAACCTTGCGAGTCAAGGCGTGAACGAGCAGATAGTCCTCGTTTACGGCGACATCCGCGAGCTTTTCTCGCTTTTTCGCGAGGTTGACGAAGAGGTGCAGGCGAGGTTCAGCGCCGCCCTCGACGACCAGGGGCGGCGGGTGCGCCTCGCGGTGAACCAGTTCATCGTGATGGAGTTCCTCATCCTCTTCTTCGGCGTCATCATCGCCTTCATGGTGTCGCGCGCCATCACCGCGCCCATCACCGAGCTCCGGAACACCACGAACCTCCTCGCCAAGGGCGACTCCTCCGTGCGCGCCACGGTGCTCGGCGCCGACGAGATAGGGGAGCTTTCCGTCTCTTTCAACCAGATGGCCGAGAAGCTCTCCCTCTATACCACCCACCTCGAGGCCGAGGTTTCGGCGCGCACCGAGGAGCTCAAGGGAAAGGTCGAGGAGGTGGACAAGAAGAACCAGCTCCTCGTGAAGCGTGAGGAGGAGCTCACCCTCGTGAACGAGCGCCTCCGCGAGCTCGACAAGGCGAAATCGGAATTCATCTCGGTCGCCGCCCATCAGCTCCGGACGCCGCTCTCGGCCATCAAGTGGACACTCTCGCTCCTCATCGACGAAAATTCGGGAAACCTCACGCCCGAGCAGCGGGGCCTCCTCATGAAAGGGTACGAATCGAACGAGCGCATCATCAATCTCATCAACGAGATGCTCGTGGTCACCCGCATCGAGTCGGGCAAGGTTGAGTACACCTTCACGCCCATCCATCTCGAGGATCTCATCGAGAACGCCCTCCTCGACTTCGCGGGCCAGGCCCACGTGCGCAAGATGAAGCTCGCGTTCGACAAGCCGAAGACGGCCCTCCCGTATGTCGAGGCCGACCCCGAGAAGCTCCGCGGCGTCATCCAAAATCTCATCGAGAACGCGGTGCGCTACACGCCGGACGGCGGGACCGTCGCGATTGCTGCCGCCGCGGAGAACGGAGACATCAAGGTCTCGGTGAAGGACAGCGGCATCGGCATTCCCCTGCGCCAGCAGTCGTCCATCTTCAACAAATTTTTCCGGGCCGACAACGCCGTGAAGATGCAGACCGAAGGCTCGGGACTCGGCCTCTTCGTGGCGAGGAGCATCATCGAGAAGCACGGCGGGAAGATATGGTTCGAGAGCGCCGAAGGAGCGGGGACCACGTTCTATTTCTCCATTCCCGCGTCGAAGCGCCTGGCCTGAGCGAGTACACTCGCAGTCAGGCGCGTAGACGCCCCTGTGCCTTTCTACTATACTGTCATTAAAGGAAATGAATCCTGTTAGAGATAAATCTTTGGCAATGGTATATTGCCAAAGATTTACGGGAACGCATGCAGCACTAAACACGATGGGAAAGAAATGTAAAGCTAATCATAGAGGAACGTTCTCTCGGGAAAGAGCGAGCGTTCCCTATCTCTAACAGGATGAAGGGCAAAAAGATTCTCATCGTCGAGGACGAACAGATTTTAGGCGATATTCTCCTCAATAAACTTTATGAAGAAGGCTATGGCGCGTTCTGGGAGCTCGACGGCGAAGCGGGGCTCGCCAAAATGCGCGAGGTGAAGCCCGACCTCGTCCTTCTCGACATCCTCATGCCGAAAAAAGACGGTTACGAGGTGCTCGAGGAGATGGGGAAAGACCCCGCCCTCAAGGATATTCCCGTCATCGTCATCTCGAATTCGGGCCAGCCGGTCGAGATCGAGCGCATCTTGAAGCTCGGCGCCAAGGACTACATCGTCAAGGCCCAATTCTCTCCCGACGAAGTGCTCGAGAAGGTGGAGAAGTACCTCGGCGCACCCGCTTCGTCACCGCCCGGCCCGTCCTCGGGGGCGAATGTCAAAATCCTCATC
>JAUYLU010000030.1 GCA_030699625.1 bacterium | reverse complement strand
ATCTTGATCGAGAATCATCGGAACGGCCCCACCGGCAAGGTGGAGCTCTACTTTGACGACAAAAAATCGACCTTCCTCTCCATCGACCGCACCGGCCTCAAGGATTTCGATAACGACGGGTTCTAGAAGGGAACGTGCCCTGTTAGAAGTTCGCCGCCCAGTATATAATCGGCCTTGTAGTAACAAATCCCGAAACGTTCCGAAAAAAATTAATGGCATTTAACTTCTAATAGGGTGGATAAAGCGAGGAAAGCCGCCGAATATTTTTCGAAGTTACCGGGCATCGGGCCGCGACAGGCGCGCCGTTTGGTCTACTTCCTCGCCGGACAGGAGAAGCGCTTCCTCGACGGCCTCGCCGAGGTCATCGGAACGCTGAAAGAAGAGCTCTCGGAATGCGGCTCGTGCCATCGCTTCTTCGAAGGGAAGGGGAAGCGGTGCGACATCTGCGAAAGCCCCTCGACCGACCATTCGACCATGCTTGTCCTCGAGAAGGACGTCGATTTCGAGAACGTGCGGAAGCTCGGCGTCTACCACGGCCGCTATTTCATCCTCGGCGGGCTTCTGCCTATCCTCGAAAAGAACCCGACGGAAAAGATAAGGATCCGCGAGCTCGTGGCCGAGACGGGGAAACAGATACAAAAAGGGTTGAAAGAAATCATCATCGCCCTCTCGGTGAACCCCGAGGGCGAGAACACGGCCCAGTACGTGACGAAAACGCTCGAACTGCTCAAGGAAAAGCACGGTCTCAAGCTCACGCTCCTCGGCCGCGGCCTCTCCACCGGCACCGAGCTCGAATATTCCGACGAGGACACCCTCCGGAACGCGCTCAAGCACCGGGGTTGACCCCGTGAGATAGGCGAAGCCGCCATCTCATGGGGTTGCTTTCTTCCCCGCCGCGCGTAGGATGGGAGCAGATTCAACAAAGGGAGGGTATATGTATCTGTACGCAAGCGAGCTTGCGGCGGTGTCCGTGGTGCTTCTGTGGTATGCCTTCTTCGCCTTTATTTTCGTGGGACCGTTCGTGTACGGCCTCAGAAAAAGGTCCAAGGCCGAACAGGCGGAATGTTTCGTGCTCTTTGCGCTCTTCATTCCGATGGTGTTCTTCATGGTCATCGTCGGAAATACGCCGTCGGAATCGCTGGCGCTCCGCTATACGGGAATGGTCGCGGCCTGGTGCCTCTCCACCTACCTCATCGGGCTTCTCATTCCCCGCTTTACCATCCACTGGCCCTCGAAAAAGAACTGAAACAACGGCCATTGAAAAACCCCGCTTCGGCGGGGCTTTTTTTATTTCAGCGATTCGATGGCGACGATGGTGTAGGGCTGGCGATGGCCGCGGAGCTTCCGGTAGCGGCTCTTCGCCTTGTACTTTAAAACCTCGATTTTCTTGCCCCGGCCGCTCGAGAGTATCTTCCCCGTGACTGTGGCTCCCGCGAGGAAAGGCGCGCCAAGCTCCATGTCTCTGCCGACGGAAAGAAGCACCTTGTCGAAGGTGACAGCGTCGCCGTCCTTGCCTTCGAGCTTTTCCACCCTGATGGTGTCGCCTTTTTTCACACGGTACTGCTTCCCGCCGGTCTCGATGATGGCAAAATCCACCCCGTTAGAGCCCCGGTCGTTGCTTTGCCTTTCTGTCATGTCTTTCTAAAAATAAAAACCCTCTTGGTAGAAACCGCTCTCACGGGCAGGCTCTAACGGGGCAAGTAATCCCACCATTCTACACAAAAACGCCTCTCTGACAAGGCGCCACCCCGAGGTGCTACACTTGAGAAGGCACAAGCCCTCAATAACGCAGCCGTTGTCGAAGGTCTTTTTTTCCCGGGGCGTCCCTCCCTCCCTTCGGACGTCTCGGGTGACCCCCCGGCCAACCCCCTATGGCCGGGGTCTTTTTGACCGCTACTCTTCCTCGGCGAGGCGCGGGCGCTCCACCACGGGCGGTTCGAGCCCCGGCGATTTCTCGGTGATTTTCAAAATGTCCCTGTCCACTTTCTTGAGCTCCTTGCCCGCCAGATTGTATTGGTTCACGGCGGTCCCGAGGGCGTTTCCCACTTTGTTGAAATAGGTCTCGTAGGACATGAGGTGCTTCATGAGGTCGCCCACCCGCCGGATGACATCCTGCACCTTCTCCTCGATCTGGAGCTGCTTTAACCCCTGGAGGACCGTCTGGAGGTACGCGAGGAACGAGGTCGGCGAGACGATGATGACCTTGTACTTCGAGGCGGCGCGCTGTATCAGGTTCTCCTCGCTCTCTTTGCCCACCCTTCCCACCAAAAGGTCGTAGTAGATGGCTTCGTGGGGGATGAACATGAAGGCGAATTCGAGCGTGCCTTTGCCCGGCTGTATGTACTTCGAGGTCTCGACGATGCGGTTCTTGAGATCGGACTCGAAAATCTTCGAGAGCCGCTCCTTCTCGGCGGGGTCGCGCGCCTCGACCATCCGGTTGTAATTCTCGAGCGAAAATTTCGAATCGACGGGGATGACCTTCTTCTGCACGAAGACGACCGCGTCGGGAATGAGCTCCTCGCCGTCGTCGTTCTTCCCCATCCGGTACTGCATCTCGTAGGAACCGGGCGGCATGACGTTCTTGAGGAGCGTCTCGAGGTAGTATTCGCCGAGCACGCCGCGCTGCTTCGGGTTCCGGAGGATGTCCTGGAGCTCGGAAAGCTGGTCCGCGAAACCGACCACCTGCTTCCCCGTCTCCTTCACCTCGGTGAGCTCCTTCGTGATGTCCTTGATGAGGCGCTGGGACTCGGAGAACTGCGTGCGCACCGCCTCGCGCATCTCCTTGCCCGATTCGCCGAGTTTCGATTCGATGGCCTTGGCCAGATTGTCGATTTGGTTCTGAAGAAGTATGAGGCTCTCCCCCGGCTTCTCGGAGCCGCGGCGGCGCAGGAGGAAAAACGCGACAGCCGCACCAACAACGACGCCTGCCAACAACAAAAGAAAAGTGGCGGTTTCCATCCGCTTATTTTACCACGCGTTAAAAGAGGGTCCCGCGGCCCTTTGTTCCGGCCTTTCCGGAGACGGTCGCTTCCGCCGCGGCGGCGGCATTCCGGTAGGCGCAAAAATCGCACTCGGGAGAGGAGTCCGGGCGCGCCGCGCCATCAAGGCATTCCTTGATGGAACGGAGCGCCCCTTCGACCCACGTGGCATCGCCTTCATGTGGCACGAGGGTGACTTCGAACTCGAGCTTCCGGTCGAAGGCCTCGTTCTCGGTGCTCGCGTTCGCGTACACGAAATAGCCCGTGTCGGAAACGGCGAACCCTTTCTGCCGAAGGAGCCACTGGTACACGCCGAGCTGGCGTGAGTACTGCGCGGCCCACGACGAGTCGGCGAGCGTCTCTATCTTCTCGTCCTTCGAGGTCGCCTTGTAGTCGACGACGATGAGGCGCTTTTCCTTGTCCACCCAGACGTCGTCGACGGCGCCCGATACGGTAAACCCGGTCGGGGCATGGAGATGCTCGATGCCCTTGAAATTCTCCCGCCACGTATCGAGCTCGGGATGGGAGAACGGCACGGCATCGACGCCGTAGACGTCGCAGAGCGGATGCTTCGTGCCTTTCGCGCGGTGCACGTCGAATTCTTTCTTAAGGAGCGTGTCTACCGCCACGTTCAGGGTGAAGGCGGGGCCGCGGGGCCTTGCGGTGCCAAGTTTGTTGTCGATGTAAAAGCAGCGCGGGCACCCCATGAAGAGCTCTATCTTCGAGCGCGACAGCCGCCACTTCGGTCCGCCATAGTTCCAGTCGGGCTTGCGATTCGGCTTGTAATACTGGCTCATGTGGTGCCATTTTAGCACGGAGAAGGTGCTATAATGGCCGCATTATGCGGCTGCACGAAAAAATAAAGGAAGAGCTCAAAGACGCCATGCGCGCCAAGGACCCCGTCCGCGTCTCCGTGGTGCGCGGTCTCCTCGCCGCTTTCGTGAACGAGCTCGTAGCCAAGAAGCGAAAGCCCGACGAGAAGCTCGCGGACGACGAGGCGCTCGCCGTCATCCAAAGGGCGGTGAAGCAGCGCAAGGATTCGATAGAGCAGTTCGAGAAGGGCGGAAGGAAGGACCTTGCGGACAACGAGCGCGCCGAACTCCCCCACCTCGAAAAATATCTCCCCAAGATGATGTCGCGGGAGGAAATCCGCCCTATCGTGGAAGCGAAGATGAAAGAGCTTGGCGCTACCGACAAATCGAAAGCGGGACAGCTCACCGGCGCCCTCATGAAAGACCTCAAAGGGAAGGCCGACGGCGCCGACGTCAAAGCGGTCGTGGACGCGCTTCTCTCGTAGTTCCCTCTCATCTCGCATTTCTCCCCTTTCCCCGCTATTTGACAAAAATAGTTTTTTATAGTTAAATTGAAAAAGCTTTTTTCAGGAAAGGACGCTCGTGGCCGACCCCATCGTGGACCCAGCGACGCTCACCAAAGGAGAACAAGAGAGTCTCACAGAACTGATCACGAAAGGAGTGCGGGCGCTCTATGGCGATGCAATAAAAAACAAGTGGATTTTCCGTTTCGACGTCGCCTTCGAGGGAGTCTGCGCGCGCTATAATATCCGCTCGAACGACGAGCTAAAAAGCGAAGTCGGCAAGCGTTTCGCCCGGAAGCGCCTCGAAGCGCCGGCGGAGGATGAACTGCGGCGCCGTAGCACAACGAACGAAGAATGGCTCGCCGATTATGAAAAAGAAGAACGGACTCCTTCATCGAAAAAAAGAAACCACAACCCATGAGGCCCTGCGCACAGCGCGGGGCTTTTTTATACGTTATTGACAAAAACTGTCTTATTTGGTATAATATTAAAAGTTAAAATTTGCTCCCTCAACTGTCGTTCTCTCCCAAGAAAGCGAAACCCATGGCTCTCTCCGGCCTGTGTTGGGAAAAGGTGGCCCACAAGGTCACCGAAGAATTCGCAAAAAGAAATATCGCACAGTTCAACGAGCACACGTTCAGAAACATCGTCCGCCCGCTCCTTCGCAAGGAAGGGATCCCGCCGTCAGGAAACGCCATCCACATGCCCGCCGTGCGGCGCATCGTCAAAAGGCTCATGAGAAAGGCGGCGAAGGCAAGAGCGGCGCGCGATAAGACCTTCACCGTCACCGAGCGTATGCGGCTCGAGGCGTTTCATCTCGCGGAGGGCGACCACTTGAGCGATTCCTGACCAACAAAGTCCGCCTTTCTGAAATCCGGCTGGCACCATCGCGTGCCAGCTTTTTTCTGCCCCACTTTTTTGCTGTATACTGAAATTCCGAGGTTCGCGAGGCCCGGCAGAGCTTAATTTTCTCATCATGAATTCCATCAAAACGCTTTCCTTGTCCCTCCTCCGCATCTCCCTCGGCTGGATGCTCTTCTACGCGGGCATCACCAAAGTGCTCGACCCGTCGTGGTCCGCGGCGGGCTATATCGGCGCCGCCAAGAATTTCCAGGGCTTCTATTCCTGGTTTCTGCAGCCGAACATCCTTCCCACGGTCGATTTCCTGAACGAGTGGGGGCTCACCCTCATCGGCATTTCGCTCCTTCTCGGTATCATGGTGCGCCTCTCGTCCCTCTTCGGCGTGGCGCTCATGCTCCTCTACTACTTCGTCCTGCCGTTTCCCCGCCCCGACGCGCATTCATTGGTGGTCGACTCCCACGTCATCTATGCGGCGGCGCTCCTCGTCCTCGCCTACTCGAAAGCGGGGCATGCATGGGGACTCGAGCGTTGGTGCGAATCGCTTCCCCTCTGCGCGCGCTACCCGCGTCTCCGCGCCCTTTTCAGCTGAACCGCCATGAGAAAACTCCTCATCATCATCGCCATCGCCGCCCTCTTCGGCATCGCTGACAGCGCATACCTTTCCTACGCCGCGCTTCGGGACCTGCCGCTCCCCTGCACTCTCCTCGACGGCTGCAACGAAGTGGCGCGAAGCCCCTATTCGAAGGTCTTCGGCGTGCCGCTCGCCCTCTACGGCCTCCTTTTTTACGCGGCGGTCGGAGGGCTTGCCCTCGCGGCGCTCGCATCGCCGCGCCGGGTGCTCCTTTCACTCATCAAATTCTTCGCGCTTCTCGGATTTCTCCTTTCCATCTACTTCACGTACCTTCAGGCGGTGAAGA
The DNA here is from genome assembly GCA_030699625.1 of bacterium. Lineage (GTDB taxonomy): Bacteria > Patescibacteriota > Minisyncoccia > Phycocordibacterales > VMEP01 > JAUYLU01. The sequence goes on along the minus strand of JAUYLU010000030.1, from coordinate 5,293 downwards.
TAAACGCCTTCTGCATCTACTGCCTCGCCTCGGCCGCCTTCGCCACCATCATTTTCGCCTGCTCGCTCTTCCTGAAGGCCCCGGAAACGCCGGCGGCGCCCCCGAATTCTCCCGTGATATAGTGGGCCTATGGCTGCGCCCGCCCTCGCCCACCACGAATATCGCTGCGCGAAGTGCGACAAGCTCTTTTTCAAGGGCATCTTGATCGACAGCGAGGTGGAGGTGAAGTGCAAGCGCTGCGGCGAGATGAACCTCATCAAGGGCGTCCCCGCGAACAAGTACGTCTGCCTCATCTACCCCTGCCCCCGCCGCATTTCGACGGGAACGGGCGCCCCGGAAGGGACCTCCGAGGCCCCTGGGGGCTCCTAAACGCTCCTCGGGCAAACGTTGTATAAAAAGGTTAAAAAAGCCCGCATCTGCGGCTTTTTTTGTGGATAAGTTCCTTCCGGAAATCCGCTATACTGGGAACAAGAAAGGCCACGAGAGACTCCAGAAGTCCGCCACGGCGGGTATTTTTTTGTCGTTATCAATTAATTTTCATTTATAACCATGGAGAAGCTCTTGGTGGAAAAGCGCGACGGACGGAAGATGCATTTCGAGAAGGAGAAGATCTATAACGCCATTCGTAAGGCGTCCGAGGCCACCAAGGAATTCGGCGTCGAGGACGCCCGCCGCCTCGCCGACCATGCCGTCAACTTCATCGAGCAGACGCGCCTCGGCCGAGAGTCCATCGGGATCGAGGAGATTCAGGACGTCGTCGAGCGCGTGCTCATGGCGAGCGGCTTCTTCAAGACCGGCAAGGCCTACGTCCTCTACCGCGAGAAGCGCCGCCAAGCGCGCGCGTCGCGCACCGCCTTCGTCGACGTGCACAAGACGATGAAGGAGTACCTCGACCGCGACGACTGGCGGGTGAACGCGAACGCGAACCAGGGCTACTCGCTCGGCGGCCTCATCCTCAACGCTTCGGGCAAGCTCATCGCGAACTACTGGCTGAACTCCGTCTACAGCGAGCGCGTCAGGAACGCCCACCTCGAAGGCGACCTCCACATCCACGACCTCGATATGTTCTCTGGCTACTGCGCGGGCTGGAGCCTCCGCCAGCTCCTCGAGGAAGGATTCAACGGCGTGCCCGGCAAAGTGGAATCGGCCCCGCCGAAACACCTCGAGACCGCGGTCGCCCAGATGGTGAACTTCCTCGGCACGCTCCAGAACGAATGGGCAGGCGCGCAGGCCTTCTCATCGTTCGACACGTATCTCGCGCCGTTCATCAAAAAAGACGACCTCTCCTACCGCGAGGTCAAGCAGTCGGTCCAGCAATTCGTCTTCAACCTGAACGTCCCTTCGCGCTGGGGCACCCAGACGCCGTTCACCAACATCACCCTCGATTGGAACTGTCCCGACGACATGAAGGAGCTCCATCCCGTGGTCGGCGGCAAGACCATGCCCTTCACCTACGCCGATTGCCAGAAAGAGATGGACATGATGAACAAAGCATTCATCGAGGTCATGACCGAGGGCGACTGGCGCGGGCGCATTTTCACCTTCCCCATTCCCACCTACAACATCACCAAGGACTTCGACTGGGACAACGAGAACGCGAAGATTCTCTTCGAGATGACCGCCAAGTTCGGCACCCCCTATTTCCAGAACTTCCTCAACTCGAACCTGAACCCCCAAGACGTGCGGAGCATGTGCTGCCGCCTCCAGCTCGACCTCCGCGAGCTTCGGGCGCGCATGGGCGGCCTTTTCGGCTCGGGCGAAATGACGGGTTCCGTGGGCGTCGTCACCATCAATCTCCCCCGCATCGGCTATCTCTCGAAAACCAAGCAGGAGTTCTTCGAGCGCTTGGGCGATCTCATGGACACCGCCAAAGAATCCCTCGAAGTGAAGCGGAAAGTGGTCGAAGAAAACATAGAGCGCGGCCTTCTTCCCTACACCAAGCGCTACCTCCCGACGCTCCACAATCACTTCGCCACCATAGGGCTGAACGGCGCGAACGAGGCATGCCTCAACTTCATGGGGAAGGAAATCAACGACCCCGAGGGCCGGGCGTTCACCGGCGAAATCTTGGAATTCATGCGAAAGAAGCTCGGCGACTACCAGGAAGAGACGGGGAACCTCTACAACCTCGAGGCCACGCCCGCCGAAGGCACCACGTATCGCTTCGCTAAAGAAGACAAGCGGCGCTTCCCGGGCATCTTGCAGAAGGGCACGGCGGCCGCTCCGTACTACACGAACTCGACGCACCTTCCCGTCGGTTACACCGACGACCCACTCTCGGCGCTTGACCATCAAGACGAGCTCCAGACGAAATACACCGGCGGCACGGTGCTCCATCTTTTTCTCGGCGAGCGGGTGAGGGACTGGGAGACCTGCCGCGCTTTCGTGAAGAAGGTGGCCGAAGGCTACAAGCTTCCCTACTTCACCATAACGCCCACCTTCAGCATCTGCCCCGCCCACGGCTACATCACGGGCGAGACGAAAACGTGCGGCACCTGCGGCCTGTCGTGCGAAGTCTGGTCGCGCATCGTCGGCTACTTCAGGCCCATTGTCGAATGGAACCGCGGCAAGAAGAGCGAGTACTCCGAGCGCGTCGAGTACAAAATAGAAAAAGGACAGCAAAAAACAGAGGAGGCGAAAGCCGAGACCGCCGTCGAGACTCCGGTCAGGGCCGCATGATCCTGTTAGAGATGAACCTTCGTTTGCGAAGGTTCACGGGAACGCCCGCTACATCGAATGGAAAAAATTAACGGCAATCTACGGAAACCGTCCTTTAGGATTTGGAAGGGCGGGCGTTCCCTATCTCTAACAGGATGATCATCGGCGGCTTCCAGAAGCTCTCCCTTGTCGACTTTCCCGGAAAGGTCGCCTCCATCGTCTTTACCAAGGGCTGCGTCTTCCGCTGCGCCTACTGCCACAACCCCGAGCTCGTGCTCATCAAGGACCACACCGGCATCGACGAGGAGGAAGTGTGGGGCTACCTAAAGCGGCGGAAGTCATTCCTCGACGGCGTCTGCGTCACCGGCGGCGAGCCCACCCTCCACAAGGACCTGCCGCATTTTCTCGAACGCATCAAAGGGCTCGGCCTTTCGGTGAAGCTCGACACGAACGGCGTCACGCCCGCGATGTTGAGAGCGCTTGTCGAAAAGAAGCTCGTCGATTATTTCGCCATGGATTTGAAGCACCGCTGGTCCCGCTACGGCGAGGTGGCGGCGGTCTCGCCCGGGAAGGAATACCTCCTCGACCGCTGCCGCGAATCGTTCGAGGTCATCAGGGACTCCGGCATCCCTTACGAGTGGCGCACCACCGTCTTCCCCGGCGTCCATGCCGAAGACGACTTCTTCGAGATGGCGGGCTACATGAAGCCGGGAGAAAAATACTACCTGCAGGAGATAAGCTACAAAAAGAACCTCGCGCCCCTCGACCGGTCGAAATCGCTCGACGTGCCGCGGCTCGCGAAGCTCCTTTCCGCCTACTATCCGAAGGTGGACATCGCCGTGCGATAGCGGGAGCGGCCGTTCCCGTCATATGATGCATCTATGCATGCGCTCGTCGAAGAACTCGTCCGTTCGGGCGCGCTGAAAACGCCCCGCCTCATCGAGGCGATGAAGGCCGTGGACCGGCGTTTTTTCGTGCGCGCCGACATGGTCGACCTCTCCTACCTCGACGACGCCCTCCCTATCGGCGAAGGCCAGACCATCTCCCAGCCCTCGACGGTCGCCTTCATGCTCGAACTGCTTTCGCCCGAACCGGGGAACAAAGTGCTCGACGTGGGCTCCGGTTCGGGCTGGCAGTCGTGCCTCCTCGCCCATGCCGTCGGGGAAAAAGGGAAGGTCGTCGCGGTCGAGCTCATCCCGAAACTGAAGGAATTCGGCGAGCGGAACGCGAAAATCTACCACTTCACGAACGTCCGCTTCATCGCGGCGGACGCGAGCAAGGGGTTCCCGGAAGAGGCGCCGTTCGACCGCATCATCGCCGCCGCCGCGGGCGACACGGTCCCCGAGGCGTGGAAGCGCGAGCTCGCGATCGGCGGGCGGATGGTGCTCCCCGTCGGCGGCTCCGTCTTTGTGCTCGTCAAAAAAGGCGCGGACGAGTTCGAGACCGTGGAATACCCCGGCTTCGCCTTCGTGCCGCTCGTCACTCGCCGCACGCTGAAACGCTAGAAAAATTTCGATATATCGCAATAAAGGACTCTTCGCCCGTTAACACCCGCTAACAATAAAACATGCTATAGCATGTTTTATTGTTAGCGGTTTTTCAGGACGAAGCGGTGCGGTGTCTTCGCCCACTCGCCCGCGTCCTTGCCGAGGCCGATGCGCGGCCCCGCTTCGATCTCCTTCACCGCTACGCGCACTCCCCTGTCCTCTATCCAAAGCCCCGTCTTCTTATCGGCTGTTGTATTATTGAATGTTCGGTCGATTGTGAGCGCTCTCGTGAGCTTCCCCGGCCCGTGATAGGGACCCGCGCCGCGGATGAGGATTGCCGCGGGGAAGCCCGCTGCGCCGACGACGAGGTTCAGCATCTCGTACATGCCGTAGCAGAGGTAGACGTACCAGCGGCCGCCCGGCCCGAACATGACCGCCGCCCGGCCCTTGTCCCCGTTGAAAGCGTGCGATGAGCGGTCTTCCGCCCCTTCGTAGAGCTCCACCTCGTTTATCATGAGCGCCGTCTCTTTGTATCTATTCCTTATTCTCTTATGCGTGCGAATAAGAGAATAAGAACGCCGCACCAGGTATTTCCCGATGAGCGAGCGCGCCAAAGCGGCGCCGCGCCGCTTGAAAAAGGCGGACCCGAGGAGTTTCCTTCTCATATGCGGAAACTTATTTCCGAATCTGCTGCCAGAGCCAGATGCCGACGAGGATGAGGTCGACGAGCACCACGAGCCACGTGATGACGCCGAACGTGCCCGCTCCTCCCATCATGGACCAGCCGTAATTGTATCCCATCATGGATACAGCATATGCCATCGCCATTGATTTGGCGAGCTTGACGGCTGCAAAATTTCGGATAGCCTGATGGCAGGTTCCATTATCGGGAGATGACCATGTTCTTGGAAACACCGGCAGCCATAATCCTGCTTTCCATCGTCGCAATCGTCCTCTCTGGCTACGTCCTTTGGAAGCTCTGGAAACACGACTGGTGCGACGAGTGCGCGAGCCGGGGCCTCGACAAAGACAGGAACTGCGACTACTGCGGGCCGTAAACGTCCTGGAAGCCCCGTGCGCTCATGAGCGCACGGGGCTTTTTTCTTAGTTGACTTCTCGGCGTTTGGGGCGTAGCGTTTGTCCAGACA
>JAUYLU010000029.1 GCA_030699625.1 bacterium | reverse complement strand
CGCGCGTCCTCGCTTGCCGAAATAGGGAACGCGCACGCTATGCCTCGGGCGCGCATTACTTGGACTAATTGTAAATTTTTTCATCGTTTTTAGTGCGTTCCCGTAAGTCTTTGGAACAAAGACTTATTTCTAACAGGACCGTTTATGGGCGGTTCGCGTGGTTGTCCGCCGCGCGCGCGAGCGTTTCCACTTCGCGCGCCGCGCGCTCGACGCCCTCCTCTTTCCCGACGATGGTCACCGCTCCCGTCTGCTCGACCGCGATGTCGGCGACGCCGGTGCGCGCCTTGATGCCGTGTATGGTCTTTCCGCCGGGGCCGATGATGAGGCCGATCTTCTCGGGAGGAACGCGGAGGACGCGCACCCGCGGCGCGTGCGCGGAAAGCGAGCGCCGCGGCGCGGCGATGGCCTCGCGGAGCGTCGCGAGCACCTTTCCTCGCGCCGCGCGGGCGGCATCAAGCGCTTTGCCGATGACGGCAGGCGGCACGCCGTCCGTTTTGATGTCGAGCTGGAGCGCGGTCACTCCTTTCTCGGTGCCGGCCACTTTGAAATCCATGTCGCCATGGCGGTCTTCGGGGCCCTGGATGTCGGTGAGAAGCCGATAGCGCTTTTCGTCTTCGAACAAAAGCCCCACGGCGACGCCCGCCGCGTGGCCGGATACCGGCACGCCGCCGTCGTGAAGAGCGAGGCTCGCCGCGCAGACCGAGGCCATCGACGTGGAGCCGTTCGACGACATCGATTCGGAGACGAGGCGGATGGTGTACGGGAATGCCGCGATGTCGGGGAGGATCGCCCAAAGCGCCCGCTCGGCGAGCGCCCCGTGGCCCACTTCGCGGCGGTTCACGTTCCCGATCTTTCCCGTTTCGCCCGCCGAGAACGGCGGAAAATTGTAGTGATGCATGAAGCGTTTTTTCTCCTTGAGCTCCATGCCGTCCACGAGCTGCGCCGCGCCCGGCCCGCCGAGGGTGAGCACCGAGAGGACGTGCGTCTCGCCGCGGTAAAAGAACCCCGAGCCGTGGAGGACGGCCGAGATGCCGCCCGGCGAAGCGAAGAGGGGCCGCAGCTCCCCCTCCTTTCTCCCGTCGGCGCGCGCGCCGCTCGCGATGCCCTCGCGGCGGAGCGTTTCGTTCACCGCGTTCTCGAACAGGAAGGCAAGCGATCCTCTCGGCTCATCGGGAAGCTCGGTTGCGGCGAGCGCTTGCCATTTTTCCTCGAGCGTCTCGATGCGGCGGGAGCCCGGCTCGCCGGAGAAGACCGCCCGCTCCATTTCGGGCGCAATCTCTTTTTCAAAAAGCGCCCGTGCTGCTGCCGATGCCTCGGGGAAGCTCGTTGCGCGCTTCGCCTTGCCGAGCTCCTTCGTTATTTGTATCTCCCACGCCTCGAGCGCGGCGATTTCTTCCATGGCGCGCGCAAGCGCCGCTTCCACCGCCGCTTCGGCCGCCTCCCGCGCCCCGCCCTCGATCATGACGACTCGTCCGTCTTTCCCGGCGACGATGAGATCGAGCGCCCGGTCATTCCCGTTTCCATACGGAGGGTTTATGGCAAGCTCGTCCCCTTCCTTTTCTATGCTTACGCGCACGGCGCCGATGGGTCCCCGCCATGGAATGTCCGAGACGGAGAGCGCGAGCGAAGCGGCGTTCATGGCGAGCATGTCGGGGTCCTCCGTTCCCATGGAGAGCACGGTGATGACAATCTGCACGTCTTCGCGCATGCGGCGGTCGAAGAGCGGCCGGATGCTCCGGTCCACCATGCGGCCGGAGAGGATGGCGGTGTCTGAGGGCTTCCCTTCGCGGCGCAGGAAGCGGCTCCCGAGGATCTCCCCCGAGGCGTAGAAGCGCTCTTCGTAATCGACGGTGAGCGGAAGGAAATCGACGCCCGGGCGCGGCGCCTTCCCCGCGACCGCGGTCGCGAGCACCACGGTGTCGCCGAGCCGGAGCATGACCGAGCCGTTCGCCTTTCCGGCGAGGTCGGAAAAGGAAGCGGTCATGGTCTTCCCGCCCACCTCGAGACTGTATGCCTTCTCGCGCATTTGCTTCATTTTACATGAAAAATGCCCCGCGTGAGGGCATTTTCATTCTTCTTGATTTTATTGTCTGCGCCGTCCGCCGCCGCCGATCAAATATTTGCGCGGGTCTTCGCACATGTCGATGAAGTCGTCGACGGCGTCCTTGAGCTTCATCGAGGAGGATTTGCCGAAGGAGATGGCTTCGACCTGCAGGCCGAGGAATTTGAGGTATTCGACGAGGGGGACAAAGTCGCCGTCGCCCGAGGCGATGACCACGGCGTCGAGCTTCGGGGCGTGCTTGATGGCGTCCACCGCGAGCCCGACGTCCCAGTCCGCCTTCTTGGCGCCCCCGGCGAAGACCTGGAGGTCCTTCGTCTTGGTTTCGATGCCTATCTTGGAAAGGGCCTCGAAGAAGCCGCTCTCTTCCCTTGTTTCGGTGGTGATGACGTAGGCGATGGCCCGGAGGAGCTCCCGACCCGCCACGGCCTCCTTGAGGACGGCCGCGAAATTGACCCGCGCCCCGTAGAGGTTCTTGGCGCTGTGGTAAAGGTTCTGGGTATCGATAAAGATGCCCACGCGCTGGTTTTTGTGTTTTGCAACTGCCATATATATAGTGGCGCCGCCGTGGGCGGCGCGGGTTACTTCAGATTAAACTTTTTGGAAATCGCCTCGTAGCGCCCCTTGTGCTTTCGCTCCAAGTACTTAAGGTGCGTTCTCCTGTCGGCGACCATTTGGATGAGGCCCCGGCGCGAGTGATTGTCCTTTTTGTGCTTTTTCAAATGGCTCGAAAGCTCCTCGATTCGTTTGGTGAGGAGGGCGATTTGTACCTCAGGGGAACCGGTGTCCTTTTCGTGGACCTGGTGTCCTTTAATGAGTTTTTCCTTTTTCTTTCCTTTAACCATTATTCCGCGATTTTAGCATTAAAAACAAGCATTTGCAATGCATTATGGGAACTTTTAGACGATAACATATATCTAAAGTTATGTCAATTAAAGTGCCGGATTCCCGCTCGCGAAGTGCATAAAAAGTTCCATGGGAGGGAAAAGTAGGCAAAAAGAAAGCACACCTTTTCAGGTGCGCGGTGAAGGCATGCGGCTCAGGCCGTTTTCCCGTGGTTGGCGAAATCAAGCGAGTCGTCGACCACTCGCACGTTGATTTTTTGATGGGCTTCGATGAACCTGGCGACGATTTCTTCGAGGTCGACCTCTCTGCCGATGCCGCCCCCGGCGTCTTCCTTGACGCCATCGTCGGTGAAAATGGGCCTTGGTGGTTGTGCGAGAAACGCGCGTATCTTTTCTGCCCGCGCTCGGATCGCCTGCGTGATGACGACTTTTACTTCCCCGTTTGCTATCGCGGGCATTACGCTGTCGCTGGCCATTGCTTTCCCCTTCTGTAAAAATGGACGAATTTCCAAGGTGTTTTTAACATTCGGGAATATATTTGTCAATCTATTTCGGCTCTTAGAACAACGTTACAATTCGTAAATGCGGCTGATATCGTGGAACGTGAATGGCCTCCGGGCGCTCCATAAAAAGGGTGCCTTCGGCTTTTTCCTCAAGGAAAAGCCCGATATTTTCGCCATTCAGGAGACAAAGGCGGACCCCGAGCAGTGCCACGAGGAGACGCGCCTCGTTCCCGACTACCACGTCTACTTCGCTTCCTCGAAAGTGCGAAGTGGTTACAGCGGCGTCGCGGTCTATACCAAGAAAAAGCCGAACGAGGTGAAGTACGGCATGGGCATTCCCAAGTTCGACGACGAGGGGCGCCTCCTCGAGCTCCACTTCGATGATTTCATTTTTTTCAACGTCTATTTTCCGAACGGCGGCGGCGGGCCCACGCGCCTCGCCTACAAGCTCGAGTTTTATGACGCTTTCCTCGCGCATATCGAGGAATTGCGCAAAAAAGGGAAGAGCATTATTTTCTGCGGCGATATCAATACTGCCCATGAGGAGATCGATCTCGCCCGGCCGAAGGAGAACGAGGAGAACACCGGTTTCCTCCCCGAAGAGCGCGCCTGGCTCGACGAGGTGGTGAATCACGGTTACGTCGACACCTTCCGCCATTTTTATCCGACGAAAACGGGAGCCTACACCTACTGGGACATGAAAACGGCGGCGCGCGAGCGGAACGTCGGTTGGCGCATCGATTATTTCTTCATGAGCGCGTATCTTTTGAAAAAAACGAAGGGCGCCGGCATCATGCCGGACGTCTACGGCTCCGACCATTGTCCGATATTTCTTGATTTAAAATAAATCAAGAAATATTCAGGGCCACTGCCCGCTTTATCTCGATTTGAAATAAGATAGTAATCTTGATGCGACATCGCTCACATGTCATGTCCATGAATACATGGCCACACACTGTTCGCTTGTCGCAATAAAAACAACGCGCGCCGTAGCGCGCGTTTATCGCCTATAAAACCCCAGGAACGGCGAAGGGCCGGTTCAGGGTGAAGCGATCATCGAAAAAGAGTTCGGATGCGCGCTCCAGTATGTATGCGTCCTGCTGTCCTTTTTTAACGAGCGCCTCCCTTTCGATAACAATGAAAGGCTGCGACACTGGCCATTCTCTGACGCCAGGCGCCTGGTTGCCGAGCTGGTAATTCTCGACCTCTACGCCGTACGTGGCAAGGCATGTGAAAACCGTTCCGTTGATGTCGTCCGCTTTTTGTTTCTCGTCGAGGAGAGATTCGACGATTTCATCGAACTCTTTTTCAGAGATATTTCTTGGGATCTTCAGGTCGCTATCGGCGTTCATAAACTCCCTCTCGTGTATGAACTGCTGTCCCCAGTGTAGCAGGGAAAGCTACTTAACAAAGTACCTTTTTCGTATCTCGCCTATTTCCTTCTCTTCCTCCTTTTCTTTTTTCTCCTTGCCGCTTTCGCCGAGCTTTTCGAGCTCTTTTCCAGGCAGCGCGGCGAGTTCTTTGGCCCGTTTTTCCAGGTATTCCGGCGCATTGATATCGGGGTTGTCGAGCGCCTCTTCGAGGAGCGCATGGAGGATGTAGCCGATTTTCGGTCCTGGCGTTTCACCGGTAACTTCCATGATGCGCGCGCCGTCAATTTTGAGCATGCCGACGGAAACGGGGGCGCGCATGGCCTCCTCTATCATGGATTCGTATTTGCGGAGCCGGTACGGTGTCTCTTTCGGCCGTCCCATGCCGATGCGGTCGCAGGCGCGGAGCTTCATGAGGTCCCATACGTTTTCCGGGCCGACATTTTTTACCAAGCGGCGCACGGCAGAAAGGGTTATTTTATCAATGTCCGAGAAAAAAAGATGATAACGGACAAGTTTGGCCACAGTGTCCTTTATACTGTTCGGGAACTTAAGCCGCTCCATAATTTTTCTTGTTACACGTGCACCAACGACGTCGTGTCCGTAAAACGTGTAATCTTTCTTTTCATCAGACCAATCCCGCGTTTCGGGCTTGGCTACGTCGTGGAACAGGGCCGCAAGTCTCACGTGTAACGGCCATTTTCGGTCTGCGGAGTGCTTGAGCGCCCTTAAATTATGCTCCCATACATCGTAAATGTGGTCTCCGTTTTGTTTCACGTGAATCCCTTTTTCCGTTTCATGAATAACGTACTGAAGCAGACCAAGTTTATGAGCAAGGACAATTCCTTCCATTGGCCTGTCAGACATCAAAATTCTCACTAATTCATCCCTAATTCTTTCCTGTGAAATACGTTCGAGAAGATAAGCATATTTTTTCAGCGCCGCCTCTGTGTCAGTGTTAATCGTGAAACCTAGCTCTGTGGCGATGCGCACGGCGCGCAACAGTCTAAGTGCGTCTTCATTGAATCGTTCCCCGGCATTTCCAACGGTTCTTAGTATTTTGTCCTTTATGTCCTTTTGTCCTTTATAAGGGTCAACAATTTGTCCTTTAGAAACGG
>JAUYLU010000007.1 GCA_030699625.1 bacterium | reverse complement strand
CCCTGCGAGATGATGTGGTGGCCCGACGAACCGATGTTGAGGGGCGCGAGGAGCTCGATGATGTCCTTGAGGCGCACCTGCGTGCCGTTCACGAGGTAATGGTTCTCGCCGTCGCCGTACACTTCCCGGCTGATGATGATCTCGTCGAAATCGACGTTGATGCTCCCGACGGCGGCATCCTTCTCTTTCGAAAAAATACGCTTTCTGTTATCGAAGACGATGGAAACGCTCGCCCGGCCGAGCCCTCCCCCGTGCTTCCCGCCCTTCCAGATGAGGTCGGCGCCGAGCTTCCCGCGGAGCGACTTCATGGACTGCTCGCCGAGCACGAAGCGTACCGCCTCGGCGATGTTGCTCTTCCCCGAGCCGTTCGGGCCGACGATGCCGGTGATGGGGGCGGTGAGGTCGAATTCGGTCTTCTTGGCGAAGGACTTGAATCCGGAGAGTTCGAGGCGCTTTAAATACATAAAAGGCAGTATATAGTATGCAGTATTTAGTATAAAGTATTAATTCTCAATATTTTTTAGCAATTTGTAAGTGTTTCAGCACTAATTTGTCAATTCCTCTTATTCTCTAATTCGTGCGAATTAGAGAATAGTCAAAAAAACACGGTATTCCCTATTCTAATATTCTCAAGAATATTAGAATATGAACCTACCACAGGCTACTCACTACTAACTACAAACTTCCTTAGCGCCACTGCTTCTCCTTGAGCGCGGCGGTGGCGGCCTTCTGCTCCGCCTCCTGCTTGGAGCGGCCGCTCCCTTCCGCCACTTTTTCGTCGCCGAAATAGATGGCGACGGTGAACACTTTATCGTGGTCAGGGCCGCTCTCGCGCATCACTTTGTAGGACGGCGTAACGCCCGCGTGTTCCTGCGCTTTTTCCTGTATCTTGCTCTTGGCGTCCCTGAAAAGGCCCTTCCGCACGATGTAGTCGAGGCGGTCGAAGAGCGAATCTCCCACGAATTTGTTCGCCGCCTCGTATCCTTGGTCGAGGTAGAGCGCGCCGACGAAGCTCTCGAAGACGTTCGCGAGAATGTACTCCCGCGCCTTGCCGGTGTCCTTGGCCTCGCCTTTGGAAAGGAGGAGGTATTCGTTCATGCCGAGGTCGGCCGCCGCGTCCGAGATGATGTGCGCGTTCACGAGCGCGGCCCGGTACGAAGTGAGGTCGCCCTCGGTCTTTTCCGGGTATTTGCGGTAGAGGTAGTCGGTGACGGAAAGCTCGAGGACCGCGTCGCCCAAGAATTCGAGCCGCTCGTTGTGCCCCATGCGGAACTTCGGGTTCTCGTTGATGTAGGAGCGGTGCACGAAGGCCTGCGTGAGGAGGTCTTTGTCGCGAAACGAGACGCCCACTTTCTTTTCGAATGTCGAAAAATCTTTCACCCCGTTAGAGACAGGTCGCGGTCGCTCTCCTTTAGTAGAACTTTCTTTATTTATTTTTGACTTATTTTTTTCCATATTACTTACCCGCGACCGCCTGTCTGCGTGAGCCGCACAGGCAGACGGTCTCTAACGGGATTCATTTTATTTCTTTTGCGAAACAAGTTTCTCGACGCCCCGCGCGATGATGGGGAGGATGTCGTCGAAGATGTTGAGATCGTCGACGTCCGAGAGCTTGAACCAGCGCGCGTCGTCGAGCCAGCCGACCTTTTCTAGCTTGAGTTAGAAGTACACTGACTCGGCGAGGAAATACGACACGCGCTTCCTCACCTTTCCCTTCTCCGGATGCGAGGCGACGTACTCGTTCTCGCCGAGCTTTTCCAAAGGGGTGATGTCGATGCCGAGCTCTTCCTTTATTTCGCGCGTGGTCCCGGCGCCCTCGTCCTCTTCAGGCGCGATGTGCCCCTTGGAGAGCGTCCAGTGGCCGAAGATGTCGTGCACGAGCGCGAGATACACCGCGCCGTGGTGGCGCGCATAGACGACGGCGCCGCCGAGCTTTTCGAGCGGGAGCTTCGAGAGGTCGAGGCCGCTCCCCGCGCCTTTGCGTTTCGAAACCTCGTCCTTCTGGGGCTCGCCCATCTCTTTGTAGACCGCCCCGAGCACGCCGTTCACGAACTTGCCGCTGTTCTCGCCGCCGAAGGTCTTGGCAAGCTCGATGGCCTCGTTGATGGCCACCTTCGGAGGCACTTCCTTATGGTCCGCGAAGAGAAGCTCGTAGAGCCCGATGCGGAGGATGTTCCTGTCCACGACCGAGATGCGCTCGATGGGCCAGTCGGGCGCCGCCTTTTCGATGATGTCGTCAAGCGTTTCGCGCTTTTCGAGAATGTGGACCGCAAGGTCCTTCATGAACGAAAAATCTCCCATGCCGGGAGCGAATTCCTTGGTATTGCGCTCGAGTATCCCGGTGACCGTATTGAAATCGTCATCGGCCGACGCCTTTTCTTTCTTGGCCGGCCGGGCGGCGGCGCCCTTGCCTCGGACAGACGCAGGCAGGCCTGCCTGCCGCGATGCGTGGTTCTGCGGCGCAGGCAGGCGGTTGAAATCCCACTCGAAGAGCGTCTGCATCACTATCGATCTGGAAAGGTGCCTGTTTGCCATACGAGCCCCGTGGGGCCTTTAAACGAACTGCTTACTTCGCCTCCTTCTTCTCCCGTTTCTCCTTGGCGGCGCGCTTTTCGGCGCGCTTCATCACGTTCACGGCCTCGCGGCCCTTGTAGAAGCCGCACGCCGCGCAGGCCTTGTGGTTTTCCTTCGGCGAACCGCATTTCTCGCACAGGGAAAGCTGCATGGGCTTCATCGCATGGTGGGAACGGCGGTTCGCCGTATGGGCCCTCGTGTGTCGCATCCGTACAACCATATCGAGGAAACTATAGCCGAGGCAGGCGAAAAAAGCAATAAAAACGCGGAGGCAATCACTGCCTCGCCGCGGCGAATTTTTTGAGGTACGAGAGCCGGTGGATGGCCGAAGGGCCGTGGCGGCGGAGCCGCTCGTAGTGCGCTTTGGTGCCGTAGCCCTTGTGCGATTCGAAAAGATAAAGCGGGTATTTTTTGGAAAGGGCCTTCATTCGCCGGTCGCGGCGCACTTTGGCGATGATGGAAGCGGCCGCGATGACGAGGTGCTTCTCATCCCCGCGAATGATGGTCCGCTGCCGGACGTAGCACGGCGGTGCGTAGAGCGCCCCGTCGAGGAGGACGACCGCCTCGCGGCCCGCCGCGAGGCGGCGAAGACAGCTCCCCACCGCCCGCATGAGCGCGCGGGGAATCCCATGCCGGTCGATAATGCGCTCGGAGACGAAGGCGACTTTGCAGACAATGCTCCCCTCTTTCTCGAGGGCGCGGAGCTTCTTGTACCACCGCTCGCGGGCCGCGGCGTCGAGCTTCTTCGAATCTTTGACGCCCTTGAGGAGCTTTTGGTGCTTCCGCGCGATGCGAAGCGCGCCCACCGCGAGCGGGCCGGCCAAGGGCCCTCGCCCCACTTCGTCGACGCCGATAATCGTCCCTTTGTTCACGGAAAAAGTATAGCAAATAAAAGCCGCCGGGTTTGATGCCGGCGGCGGTCGGAACGTTCCTAAATCACTTCTTCTCGGTCTTCTCGGCAAGAAACCACGGGACTAGCGCCGTGATAGCCATGAAGGCCAAGAAGTAGGCGAAGAACACCCACGACCAATATTTGGCGGGTCCGACGAGGATGAACTTTCCGTCCTTGAACAGGCGCTCGCTGTAGCCGAAGCGCGGCGAAAACGAGACGCTGCTGATGAAAGTATTTCCCCGATGCGGAGCGCGGTAGGATACCTCGTCCGCATCGATGCACACTTCAACAGGCCCTCTGGCAAAAGCGGCCTGGAATTCTTCGAACCCGACATACGGGTACCCGCGCCAGGCCCAGGGACACTGTGTGAGCGTTACGGTCGTCCCGTTGATTTCGTTCACGATCTCGTGTTTCTCGGGAAGCCAGAGTGCCACCTCCGTTTCCCATCGAGAAACGGGTAGGGATATCGCCGCCAGTAAGCAGGCGACGGCAGCGAGAAAGAAGGCGATTCTGACGATTCTGACGATCCTGAGCTTCTTGACCTCTTGAGGGGAAACGACATTCGAAGCAGTCATGGAAGTGTCTCCGAAGGCGATGGAAAGGGCGAACCGGACTATTTTCACTTATACCATATAAAATTAAAAAAGTAAAGTCCCCACTGTCGG
>JAUYLU010000005.1 GCA_030699625.1 bacterium | reverse complement strand
TGCGTGAGCGCGCGCTTCAACTTTTCCATCGAGAATTTCTCGCGCGCGCCGTTTCGCTTTTCCACCATAAGCGCGCCTTCCTCGATCTTCTCGATGACTTCCTTCTTCTTCTCCTCGCGGCGCTTCTCGTGCTCGTAGCGATAGAGGATGTACGACTTGGCGACGTCGAAATACCCCGCTTCCATGATGCCGCGCTCAACGAGGTCCTGCACGTCCTCGACGCAGGGCGTCGGGGCGCCTTCCTTGAACATCGGCGCGAGGCGCTCGACCACGATAGCCGTTATTTTCCTCGCTTCCTCGTCATAGTCGCTCCCCCTGACGTCCCGAAAGGCGCTCTTTATGGCGTTTACTATCTTCGATTCATCGAATGGGACGATTTCCCCGCTTCGCTTTTTCAGCTTATGGATATTTTGCATGCAGCTTCTCTGTTATTCGCCGATAATCTTCGAGAAACTATACAAAACAAAAAACAAATGGAGAACTTTGACCATTTTAGGCCGTTTTTTATTTTTTGTTTTCTATGAGAACCTCTTGAGATAAAGTATATCATCCCTTCCCGCCGCGCCACGGGCGCGGCGCCGCTTCGGAAGCAAAATCGGACAACTAAAACGCCGAAATGACAACTTTTTCATCTCCCGTTCAGGAAGTCTTGTAGTTTCTTGCTTTTATCCTCCCCCGCTCCTTGTGCCGGTGGTAGCTTACGGCGAACCGATGCGCCTCGGAGTTCGCGAGAAGGATTGGGCGCTCGCGGTTATCCACAACCGCGCGCTCGCCGAGCAGCCGCTCGGGCCTGTGCCGCTCGTTCTTGACGACCGCCGCGACCGGGATAGAAAGACCGTGTTCGGCGAGCATTTTTTCGGCGGCATTCTTTTGGGCGATGCCGCCGTCGACGACGATGAGGTCAGGGAGCCGCCATTCAGGATGGTTTAGCCTCCTCCGCAAAAGCTCTTTGAGGCCCGCGATGTCGTCGATGAGCCCTTTCTCGAGCTTGAAGCGGCGATATTCGCCCTTCTCCGGCATGTCGTTCTCGACGACCGTCATGACGCCGACCCGCGAAGCACCCGCGAGGTGCGCCACGTCGTACGCCTCGATGCGGAACGGCACTTTGTCCGATAACGGTTCGCGCTTCATGTCTTTTATAAGCGCCACGTCTTTTATGTGCGTGAGCGCGAAGAGCGTCCGTTTCATCTCGCTCGCCTTTTCGAACTCCTCTGCCTTGGCATAGCGCTTCATCTCGCGTTCGATATTTTTCACGAGCGAGCTTTTCTTTCCTTCGAAGAAAAGTTTTATGCGTTGTATCGTCTTCCCGTATTCTTTTTTGTCGACAGTGCCATCGCACACTCCCGGACAAAGGCCGAGCTGCCGGTTGAAGCACGGCCTTCCCTGCCGCGGCGTGCCTGCCTGCGCAGGCAGGCATGAGCTGTCGCGGTACGGGAAAATTTTCCTTACTATCTTCATGGCTTCGCGCAGGAGCATGCCTTCAGGAAACGGGCCGAAAGAATATTTCACCTTCCGGTACTCTTCTTTTTTCTCGAGGTCGCGGCGGCGCACCACGAGCACCCGCGGAAATTCTTCCTTGGTGACGATGACGCAGTTGTAGCTCTTATCGTCTTTCTCGCGCGTATTGTAATGGGGCTGGTGCGCTTTGATGAGCCGGTTCTCGAGCAGGAGCGCTTCGAGCGCCGAATCGGCCTCCTTCCACTTCACGGTTTCCGCAAGTGTCACCATGTTGCCGATGTGAAGGCCGCGAGCTGAAAGGATGTCGTCAGAAAAGTAGCTCTTGACACGGTCGTGGAGCGAGGCGGCCTTCCCGATATAGAGAATATTCTCCCTGCCGTCTCCCCCCTTCCCCGTAAAGAGGTAGACCCCGGGGGTCTCGGGCATGTTGAGGGCTTTAAAATCGCTTAATTTCATGGCTTCCATAGTATAGTGATGGCAGAAGTCCCTTACAACTCGCCCGAAGGAGGCGCTTATGAATGCTGACGGAAGGGGAGAACGCAGCCAGGAAATCGAAATCGTCTGGACGTGGAAGGGACAATACCGCGGGAAACAGCACCTCGTCCAGCTCACATTCCACGAGGGAGGCCGCACACGAGGATGGTATGGCCTCAAGGTAGCATTTATCTCGCGCGATGGCCGGGTGGGAGACTTTGGTGGAGAAAAGAGACTTACGTTCAAAGACCTCGAAGAGGCGATTGAAATCGCCAAGGAGGTTATCGAGACCCTCGATTATAAGAGGGCAAAGCCGGTATTCATGGTAAGAGGCCTCGGCGGCCAGCATGTGCATGTGTTCATCCCTATCGAGCAGCTACAACGCGCCCTCGATGAAGGACGGCGAGCAGTGAAACTGTGGTTACGATCCTACGGCTACAAAAAATAGATCGCCGAAGCCGTGCTTCGGCGGTTTTTATATATGTTATGTTTCATTGAATTTCACCATTCCACAAAAAATAAGCTATAGCTTATTTTTTGTGGAACTTAGAAGCCGAGGTAATTAAGTCGAGGAGATGCCGTGACATTCCTTATTTCTTGAGCGCCCTCTTCAGATACTTCCCGGTGTGCGACGCGGGACTTCCCGCGATCTCCTCGGGCGTGCCGCGCGCCACGATTCTCCCGCCGGAGACGCCGCCCTCCGGCCCGATGTCGATGATATAGTCCGCGCTCTTCACCACGTCCATGTTGTGCTCGATGAGCATGACGGTGTTCCCCTTGTCGACGAGCTTCTGCACTATTTCGATGAGCTTCTTCACGTCCTCGTAGTGGAGCCCGATGGTCGGCTCATCAAGGAGATAGATGGTCTTCTCGAGGTGGGGCCGGTAGAGTTCAGAGGAAATCTTCACCCGCTGGGCTTCGCCGCCCGAGAGCGTCGTCGCCGATTGCCCGAGCTCGAGGTAACCGAGACCAACGTCCATGAGCGTCTTCAGGCGGTCGTAGATCTGCGGAATATCCCGAAAGAAATCCTCCGCTTCCTCGACGGTCATCTTGAGGACATCGTAAATGGATTTTTTCTTGTACTTCACTTCGAGCGTCTCCTTCATGAAGCGCTTGCCCTGGCAGACGTCGCAGGTGACGTAGACCGTGGGCAAAAAGTGCATTTCCACGGCGATTTCGCCGTTCCCCTGACAGGCCTCGCAACGACCGCCCTTCACGTTGAACGAGAAGCGGTTCGCCTTCCAGCCGCGAAGCCGCGCCTCCTCCGTCTCGGCGAAAAGCTCCCGGATGAAGGTGAAAGCGCCGGTGTAGGTCGCCGGATTCGAGCGGGGCGTCCTTCCTATCGGCGACTGGTCGATCAAGATGGAGCGCGAGAGATATTCCGTCCCGGTGAAGGAGGCGCAATTGTAGAGCTTCGCAGTGCGATACTCGCGCTCGAAGCGGGCGCGGAGGTTCCGATAGAGTATCTCGTACATGAACGACGACTTGCCCGAGCCGGAGACGCCGGTCACGGCGATGAGGCGCCCGAGCGGGATGTCCACGTTCAGGTTCTTGATGTTGAACGCCTCGCCGCCGCGGACTTTGAGCGAGCCGCGCTCGTCGCGGCGACGCTTCGCGGGCACCTCTATTTTCTTGTCGCCCCGGAGATAGTCGAGGGTGAGCGATTTCGAAGGGTTAGTTCTCGCCGTAAGGAGCTTTTCGAGATTGTCGGCGACCACGATATGCCCGCCGTGCACGCCGGCGCCCGGCCCGATGTCGACGATG
>JAUYLU010000006.1 GCA_030699625.1 bacterium | reverse complement strand
GGCGGAGAAGGGGCTATAAGTATGTAGTATAGTGTATGCAGTATTTAGTATTGGATTTTTTTCCCATACTCGATACTAAATACCCAATACTGTATACTGCTTTCTCATGATCTATTTCGAAGGAGTTTCAAAAATATATCCGAACGAAACCATCGCGCTCGACGGCGTCTCGCTCACCATCTCGCAGGGAGAGTTCATCTCGCTCGTCGGACACTCGGGCGCCGGCAAAACGACGCTCCTCAAGATGCTCCTCGCCGAGGAGCGGCCCACCGATGGAAAAGTCTTTTTCGAGTCGGCGAACGTCCACAAGCTTAAGAACGGCGACATCACCAAGTTCCGCCGCCGCATCGGCACCGTCTTTCAGGACTTCCGTCTCCTTCCCGGCAAGACCACCTATGAGAACATTGCCTTCGCCATGGAGGCGGCGGGAAAGACCGACGAGGAGATCGCCGCGGACGTCCCGCACGTGCTCGAGCTCGTCGATCTCGGCGACAAGCTCTTCAATTTCCCGCACCAGCTCTCGGGCGGCGAGAAACAGCGCGTCGCCATCGCCCGGGCCATCATCAACCAGCCCGACGTCATCATCGCCGACGAGCCGACGGGGAATCTCGATCCGGTGAACGCCCACGACGTGGTGCACATTCTGAAAAAAATCAACGACCTCGGCACCACCATCATCCTCACCACCCACAACAAAGGCGTCATCGACTCCATCGGGAAGCGCGTGATAACCCTCGAAAGGGGAAAAGTGGTCCGTGACGACAAGGAAGGGAAATACGCGCTTTAAACAAGGGTAAAATATCACGCGTGAACACGCCTCCGCCCTCATGGCAAGGCGTTTTTTCTTTAAAATCAACGACGCCGAGCGGGCGGAGCATGATTTTTTAGACCCCTCCCTTTCCACCATATAATCTCTAAAATGTGAGATGTCGATAGTCACCCCGAATGTGATATTATTGGTGAGACATAGTAAGAAAGGGAGGGGTGAAGATTTTTACAGTCGTTACACTCATTAAAAATCATTCATGTTTTGGACGGCAACCAAGCGGGTGCTCCGGAGCGGGTTTGTGAGTTTTTACCGGAACTCGGTCGTTTCCATCGCCGCGGTGCTCGTGGTGTCCATCACCCTTTTCGTCATCGGGTCGCTCATTTTCTCCCGCGCCGTCCTTTCGTACTCGCTCGGCCAGATCAAAGAGAAGGTCGACGTGAACGTCTACTTCAGCCTCTCCGCCCCCGAAGAGAAGATCCTCGCCCTCAAGGAGCAGCTCGAGGCCCTTCCCGAAGTGCGCTCGGTGGGATACATCTCGCGCGAGCAGGCGCTCGAGGATTTCAAGAAGCGCCACGAGTCCGACTACCTCACCCTCCAGGCGCTCGAGGAGCTCGGCGATAATCCGCTCGGCGCGGTGCTCAATATTCACGCCAAGGAGCCGTCGCAGTACGAGACCATCGCCGAATTCCTCGGCGGCGAGAGCACGCTCATCAAGGAAAATCCGAACATCATCGACAAGGTGAACTATTATCAGAACAAGGACATCATCGACCGGCTGAATTCAATCATCGACGGCGGGGAGAAGGTCGGCTTCGGCGTCACACTCGTCTTCGTCCTCGTCTCCATCGTCATCGTTTTCAATACCATCCGCCTCATCATCTTCATGTCGCGCGAGGAGATCAGCGTGATGCGGCTCGTCGGCGCTTCCGACCTCTACATCAGGGCGCCCTTCATGGTCGAAGGCCTCATCTACGGCGTCGTCTCCACCATCGTGGTATTGCTCGCGCTCTGGCCCGCGACGTACTGGCTCGGCAAGAACGCCACGAACTTCCTCGGCGGCCTCGATCTCTTCCAGTACTACCTTTCGAACTTTTGGGAAATCCTTCTCATCATGCTTCTCTCGGGCTGCGTCGTCGGCGCTATTTCCGCGTTCCTCGCCGTCCGCAGGTATCTGAACGTATGATGCACTAGACCATGGCACAATCGCGCAAGTACATTTTCGTGGTAGGAGGCGTCATCTCGGGGGTGGGAAAGGGCATCACCGTCTCCTCGGTCGGCAAAATCCTCCAGTCGCGCGGCCTCGCGGTCACCGCCATCAAGATCGACCCCTACGTGAACGTGGACGCCGGCACCATGAATCCCACCGAGCACGGCGAAGTCTTCGTGCTCGACGACGGCGACGAATGCGACCAGGACATGGGCAATTACGAGCGTTTTCTCGGGACGACGCTTACCCGCACAAACTACATGACGACCGGCCGCGTCTATCGCTCGGTCATCGAGAAGGAGCGCAATCTCGAGTACGGCGGCAGGTGCGTGCAGGTGGTGCCGCACATCCCCGAGGAGATCATCGCCCGCATCGAGGCGGCGGGCAAGAAAGCGAGGGCTGACGTGGTGGTCGTCGAGATCGGCGGCACCGTGGGAGAGTACGAGAACATCCTTTTCCTCGAGACGGCCCGCATGATGAAGCTCCGGACCAAGGACGACGTCATGTTCGTGATGGTCTCGTACGTGCCGGTGCCGGACAAGATCGGCGAAATGAAAACGAAGCCGACCCAGCACGCGGTCCGCAATCTGAACGCCGCCGGCATCCAGCCCGACGTCATCGTGGCCCGCTCCGAAGTGGAGATGGACAAGAAGCGAAAGGACAAGATCGCCCTCCACTGCAACGTGGCCGCGGAAGCGGTCATCTCCGCCCCCGACATCCAGTCAATCTACGACGTGCCGGTCAACTTCGAGAAAGACCGCCTCGGCGACCTCATCATGAAGATCCTGAAGCTTCCGAAGCGCACCCAGAAGCGCGAGTTCGCCGAATGGAAGAAATTCGCCCACGACGTCAAGAACTTCAGGAACGGCATCAACATCGCGGTGGTCGGCAAGTATTTCGACACGGGCGATTTCACGCTCACCGATTCCTACATTTCGGTCATCGAGGCCATCAAATACTCCTCGTATTACCTGAAGCGCCGCCCCCGCCTTACCTGGCTCAACTCGAAGGACTTCGAAAAGGATCCCCGCAAGCTTGCCGAGCTTGCAGGGTACGATGGCATCATCGTACCGGGCGGCTTCGGCGAAAAAGGCATCGAGGGGAAGCTCAAGGTCATCAATTACGCGCGCACTCGCAAAATCCCGTACCTCGGCCTCTGCTACGGCATGCAGCTTGCGGTCATCGAATTCGCGCGCAACGTCCTCAAGATGAAAGGAGCGACGACTGCCGAAATCGATCCCGCGGCGAAGCACCTCGTCATCGACATCATGCCCGAGCAGAAAGCGAAGCTCGCGAGGAAGGATTACGGGGGAAGCATGCGCCTCGGCTCCTTTCCGGCCGTTTTGCGCAAGGGCACCATTGCGCATCGGGCGTATTTGGGAGAAAACTCAAAACTAAAAACTAAAAACTCAAAACTGGTTTACGAGCGCCACCGCCACCGCTACGAAGTGAATCCGAAGCACGTCATGGACCTCGTGAAGGGCGGCCTCGTCTTCTCCGGCACCTCGCCCGACGGCGTGCTCATGGAGATCGCCGAGCTTCCGCAGTCGGAGCACCCGTTCTTTCTCGGCACCCAGTTCCATCCCGAATTCAAGGCGCGGCCGCTCTCGCCCCACCCGCTCTTCAACGAGTTCGTCCGGGCCGCCATCAAGAAGAACGAATCGAAGCCGAAGCCGAAGGTCACCCGTTCGCCGCTTTCCGTGGCGCTCGAGAAGCGGGCGTAGCGGCGCTGGTGTGCATAACCGCTTTCGTTTGATTGGTATACTTTGAGCATCATCGGCATGGAAGGAGAATATCAGCCTCAGGCACCGCAACAGCCGCCGCCGCCCGCGGCGGGGCCAGCACAACCGGTAGCGCAGCCGTCCGCCGCCGCGCCCGTGCCGCCGCCTTTTCCGCCTGTATCGCCGCCGCAGCGGCCCGCTATGGCTCCGCCTGTCGCCGCTTCAGAAGGAAACGCCTGGCAGAAATATCTCATCATTTTCCTTGCCTGCCTTTTCCTCCTCTTCGTTGCCGCCGCCGGCCTCTACATTTTCTGGAAATGGCCCGAGGAGGCCGCGCGCGCGCCCGTGCAGACCGAGACCGGCGCGGAGCCCGGCATCGGAAGCGAGATCTATGAGCGGAGCGTGAATCCCCTGACCGGCACGTTCGACGATGACGAAGCGCAGGTGGTAAACCCGCTCGACGACGCCTATCAAAATCCTTTTCAATGAAATCTGAGTTTTCCATTCCGTTCATCTTGCTTCTCGCCGCGCTCCTCGTAGGCGGAGCCGTCATGGTGGCTTCCGCGCAAACCGAAGGGACGCTCGGCGGTATTTCGTTCCCTGTCGCCGAGCTTGGCAATTGCGGCGATAGGGCGTCATGCGAAACCTACTGCGACGATGCGGCCAATATGGACGCCTGCGTCGAATTTGCCAAGACGCACGGCCTCATGAACCAGGAAGAAGCGGAGCGCGGCAAGAAATTCGCCGCGGAGCTCCGGCAAAATGCCGGCCCCGGCGGCTGTACGACGCCGGGAGGATGCAAGTCGTACTGCGATGACGTCGCCAACTTGAACGTCTGCATCGAATTCGCCAAGAAGCACAAGCTGAACGACAAGAAGACCGCGGAGGTCGCGCGCCTCGCGGCGTACCTCACGGCGGGCGGCGCCATGCCCGGGAACTGCGATTCCGCGGCGTCGTGCCGTTCCTATTGCGGAGATTTCGCGCACGCGGACGAATGCCGCGCCTTTGCCGAGAAGGCGGGGCTTGCCACCTCCGAAGGGCGGAACGCCGTTCCGCCCGGACAGTTTCAAAAGCTCGCCGAACTCGCGAGGAACGGGAGGACTCCCGGCGGCTGCACTTCGAGCGAGTCGTGCAACGCCTATTGCGGCGACCCGTCGCATCGAGACGAATGCATCGCCTTCGGGAAGGAAGCCGGAATCATCCCACCCGAAAGGGCAGATGCTCTCACGCGCCTTGGCGGCGTCGGGCCCGGCGGCTGCGGCTCGAGGGAAGCGTGCCAGACGTTCTGCAATATCGAGGAAAACCGCGAGGCATGCTTCGCGTTCGCCAAAGAGCACGGTCTCGTTTCCCCGGAGGAGCTCAAAAAAGCCGAGGAAGGCCTCATCCGTTTCCGGCAGGGATTTTCGCAAGCGCCCACGGAAGTGGTCGCGTGCCTCAAGTCCCATCTCGGGGCGGGGCTTATCGAGGAGATACAGGCGGGGACGCTCACGCCCGGCCCCGAAATCGGGGAGAGGACGCGCATGTGCTTCGAACGGTTCGGGAAGAAAGTGGACATCACCGAGGAAGTGAAGCGCGCTCCCGCGAACGTCGTGCCGTGCCTCAAAGAGAAGGTGGGGAACGCATTTTCTTCGCTTCAGACGGGGAAGGCGACCATGACGCCCGAAATCGCCGACGCAATCCGCGTGTGCGGCGAGCGCGCCAAACTTTTAATGCCTATGGAAGCCCTTCCCGGTACGCGCGCACGAGAGGGGGCCGCGCCGGATATGCACGCGATCCTGCGGAGCGCGCCCCAGCACGTGCAGGCGTGCGTGCGGGAGAAGCTCGGCGGCCCGGCCGAGAGCGCCTCGGAAACCGGAGCTGATGCGCTCAAGGAGGCGCTCAGGGGGTGCTATGAATCGTTCAAGCCCGTGTCGCCCCTGCTCCGTCCGTCGAACGTCGTGCCGAACACCAGAACCGCTCCTTCATCCTTGCCGAAACCGGGGTCTATCGTGCCAACCGCGGCCATTCCGCAGTTCCGTCCCGCAGTCCTCGCCTGCCTCAAGGACAACCTTTCTCCCGAAACGCTCCGGAGGCTTTTAAGCGGCGCAAAACCGGACGGTACGGCGGGCATAATTTCAAAGTGCACGGCGGCGGGCGATGCGTACGTACGCCCCGTTCTAAACGAAACTGCGCCTGTCATAACGCCCGTGCCTACGCTTTCGCCGACCACTGACCCCGCCCTGGTGCCTGTTTCCACCTCCACGTTGGATGCCAACGTCTTGCCCGCGCCGCCTCCACCGGCACCTGTGCCAGCTCTCTGAAACCCGCCGTACGGCGGGTTTCAGCTTGAATGTCGGTCAGTTTTCTAGTATTTTGATGGGATTCACCCTCCAAAATTTTAATGAATTTAGGAGGGCAAGTTGCCGGGTCGTCTAATGGTAGGACTGCAGACTCTGGATCTGCCTATCTTGGTTCGAGTCCAAGCCCGGCAGTCATATGCAGAGAGGATAGCCACATGCTATTCTTTTTGCATATTGGAGGCTTGGGCTCGAACAGGGAGCGGGGGTCGGGGAGACGCGCATCGTCTCCCCGTGGAGGAAAATGGCGAAGCCATTAGA
>JAUYLU010000073.1 GCA_030699625.1 bacterium | reverse complement strand
TTTCGAGCGAGACGGTGTCCTGGTTGATGTTCTCAATATTGTAAATCTTCTCCACTTCGACGCCCATTTCGGTGGCAATCTCTTCGGGAAGCGGGTCGCGTCCGAGGTCCTGCGAGAGGCGCCGCACCACCTGCTTGTACTTGGCGATGGTCTCCACCATGTGCACGGGAATCCTAATGGTGCGCGACTGGTCGGCGAGGGCCCGCGTGATGGCCTGCCGGATCCACCACGTGGCGTAGGTTGAGAATTTATAGCCCTTCGACCAATCGAACTTGTCGACCGCCTTGAAGAGCCCAAGGTTCCCCTCCTGGATGAGGTCGAGGAGGGTGAGGTCGCTCGAGCGGCCGACATACTTCTTCGCGATAGAAACGACGAGCCGGAGGTTCGCCTTGGCAAGAAGGTCGACCGCCTCGCGGTCGCCCTTTTCGATCCTCTTCGCGAGCTCGCGCTCCTGCGCGGCGGAAATGAGCGGATACTGGCCGATTTCCTTGAGGTACATCTGGATGGAATCGTACGAAGAGCTTTCCTTGCCGTAGCCCTTCCCTACTTTCTCCACCTCGTCGAGGTCGAGCAGGTTCCCGCTTTCGAGCACGTCGACGCCGGCCGCCTGAAGCCGCTCGTAAAGCTCATCGAGGAAGAGGATGTCGCTTTCAACGTTCGGGAACGCCTTCAAAAGGTCGTCATGGGTGATGAAGCCGCGCTTCTTGCCCTTCTCGACGAGGGCATGCGCAATGGCCTCCTTGCCGCGCTCTTTTTTGGAGAGTTTTTTCGCCTTTACTTTCGCCTTTGTGGGCGCGCCATGCCTCGCGGCAGGCAAGGCGGCACGCTTCGGCCTTTTGGCCCGCGTCGTCGGGTGCTTCTTCGTTTTTGCCTTTTTCTTTTTCATAGTTGTTTGAGCTCCTGCTTCACTTCGTTCAGCCGTTTGGAGACCTCGTGGCAGCGCGCGAGCGCGCCTTCGGCTTCCTTCTCCTTCTTCCCTTTTTCGGCGAGCCGAAGCGCCTTCATCGAAGCCTCGAGCTCTTGTTCGAGCATCGTCTGCTCAAAAAGGAGAAAAAGCTCGTCGATGTCCCGTTCGAGATGCTCGCTTCCGGCATAGTATACCTCGGCTTCGAGGATGAGGCTTTCCCGCTTTTCCCGCGAAAGCGGCGCCGTTTCCTTCGCGAGCGCCGTGTAACGCTCGCGCCAGCGTTCCATCTTCACTCCTTTCCCGCTCGCTTCGAGCCACTCGAGCGCGCCCGCCGCCCGTTCCGCGAGCTTTTCCCCTCTCGTAGTAGACGGGCGGGCGTTCGCATCTTCCTCTCTCCTTATTTCAAACTGCGTCCCCTGCATTTTCTTGAGCTCTTCCCACACGTGCGCCTCGTCGAGGCCGACCGCTTTCGCGGCGGCCGCCACGTAATGGGCGCGGTCCATGTGGGAAGGAATGAGAGCGATGAGCGGGAGCACCGACTCGCGCACCTTCGCGATCATGGCCCGCTCGTCGAGGCCGCGCTCCCGAAACGTTTCGAGATGGAAATCGACGATGGAGCGCGCCTCCTCGACCGCCTTCGCGAAGCCCGCAGGGTCGCGCGCGGCGAAATCGGCGGGATCCTCCCCCTTGGGGAGCTTCGCCGCCTTCACGTTCATGCCGAGCGGGATGGAAAGCGCCGCCATCTTGAACCCCCGTTCGGAAGCGGCGAATCCCGCCTCGTCGCTGTCGAACGCGAGGACGAGATTCGAAGTGAAGCGCCGCACCATCTTGAGGTGTTCTTCGGTGAGCGCGGTGCCCGAGGTGGCGACCGCGTTCGTGACGCCCGCCTGGTGCGCCATGAGGAGGTCCATCTGTCCTTCGACGAGGACGGCAAAGTCCGCGCGCATCATGGATTGCTTCGCCCGCGAGAGGCCGTAGAGGATGCGCGATTTGTTGAAGAGCGCGGTCTCGGGCGAATTGAGGTACTTCGCGCCTTCCGCCGCTTTCCCTTCCTTCGAGAAATAACGGCCGGAGAACCCAACGATCTTTCCCTGCGCGTTCTCGATGGGAAAGATGATGCGGCCGCGGAAGCGGTCGTAATGCCCTTTCTCGCTCTTTATGGCGAGCCCCGCCGCCTCGATCTCGCCCTCGGCGTATTCCTTGTTTTTAAGGTGCGTGAGGAGGAGCCGCCACTCGTCCGGCACGTAGCCGAGCCGCCAGCTCGCGATAGTCTCTTCCGCAAGCCCCCGTCGTTTCAGGTACTCCTTCGCTTCAGGGCTTTTCAAAAGTCCCGACTCGAAAAAACGTGTCGCCTCCTCGAGAAGCGCGTACGCCCGGGCCTCCTTGCCGCGCTCCCGCGGGTCACGCCGCGGGAGCGCGACGCCTGCCCGCTCGGCGAGCGAGCGGAGCGCCTCCTTGAACTCGACGCCCTCGATCTCCTCGACGAACGAGAAGATGTCGCCGCCGCGATTGCAGCCGAAGCAGTGGTAGGAGTTGCGCGACGGCGAGACGATGAACGAAGGGGTGCGCTCGTTATGGAACGGACAGCGGGCCTTCCAGTTCTGCCCCGCCCGCTCCAGCTTGACGTAGCTTGAAACTACCTCGACGATCGACAGGCGTTCTTTTATTTGCTCTGTGGTTGAAGACATGAGACTAGTCTCTAGTTATTGGTCTGTATCCTATAGACTACAGACCCGCGACTATAGACTTGGTTTTTACTCGTCCTCGCCTTCGTCCTCTTCCTCCCGTCTCGTGCCGAAGCCGGTACCTGCGGGAATGAGCCGGCCGATGATGACGTTCTCCTTGAGCCCCCTGATGGCATCGACGCCGCCCTTCACCGCGTTCGCGATGAGGACGCGGGTCGTGTTCTGGAAGGACGCCGCCGAAAGCCAGCTCTTGGTCGAGAGCGACACCTCGGAGATGCCGAGAATGAGCGTCTCGCCCTTCGCGGGCTCCTTGCCCTCCTCCTTCATGCGCTCGTTCTCAAGCTGATATTCGACGTTCTCGACGATCTCGCCCGGAGCGAACTTGGTGTCGCCGCCGCTTTTGATCTTCCGGCGCGAGAACATCTGGCGGATGATGACTTCGATGTGCTTCCGCGAGATCGAAGCGCCGTTCAGCTCGTAGACGCGGTTCACTTCGGAAATGACGTACTCTTCGGCCGCTTCTTTGCCGCCGTACTTGAAAATGTCGCCGATCTCCGCCGAACCGTCGGTGAGGAGCTCCCCTTTGGCCACCTTGTCTCCCACTTTCACGAGCGGCATGCGGCGGAAGGCGGCGATGTATTCAACCTCCTTCTCGGCTCCCTTCTTTCCCGCCCGGCCCCGTTCGGACGTGCTCTCGCCTTCGCCTGCCTGGCCGAGCGGCAGGTCCTCAAGGACCTTGATGAGCTTCTCCTTGCCCTCCTCCTTGATCTCGGTGACGAGTCCCGCGCTGTGGGCGACCACGGCGGGGTTCTTCGGCGTCCGGCGCTCGAAAATCTCCTCGACGCGCGGAAGTCCCATGGTGATGTCGATACCCGCCACGCCCCCCGCGTGGAAGGTGCGCATGGTGAGCTGGGTGCCCGGCTCGCCGATGGCCTGGGCGGCGATGATGCCGACCGCTTCGCCGAGCTTTACGAGCGAGTTCCGGCCGAGGTCGATGCCGTAGCAGTGACGGCAGATGCCGTAAATGGTCTTGCAGGTCAAGGGCGATCGCACCTTCACTTCGGCGACGCCCGTGCCCTCGATGGCGGCCGCGTCGTCCTTGGACACGAGGTGGCCGCGCTTGTAGAGCGTGGTCCCTGCCTGCGCCGCGCCCGGCGCGGCAGGCAGGCCGCCGTTCCCCTTCACCTCTTCGGCGAGCACGCGGCCGCGGATCTGCTTCGAAATGGGCATGGGAATGCCCGCGGCGCTCCCCGAGCGCACGACGATGCCCTCTTTAGTGCCGCAGTCCTCCTCGGTGATGACGGCGTCCTGGGCCACGTCGACGAGGCGCCTGGTGAGATAGCCCGCCTTCGCGGTGTTGAGCGCGGTGTCGGCGAGGCCCTTGCGCGCGCCGTGGGTGGTGATGAAGTACTCAAGCGGCGAGAGCCCTTCCTTGTACGAAGGGATGACCGGAAAGTCGATGGTGCGGCCCGCGGTGTTCACGATGAGGCCCTTCATGCCGGACATCTGGCCGACCTGGTTGAGCGACCCTCGTGCGCCCGAGTTCACCATGTCGTAGACCGGGCCGTGCTTCTTGAGCGTCTCGGGGATGAGCTTCTCGATCTCGTTTTTCACACCCTGCCAAATCTCGATGGTCTTCCGGTAGCGCTCGTCCTCCGAGAGGAGCCCCTCATTGAATTGCTCCTGCACTTCATCGGCCTGTTTCCTCCCGCGCTCGACGATGGCGGGCTTCTTCTCGTTCACCTTGACGTCATCGATGCCCCAGGTGATGCCCGAGACGCTGATGTAGCGGTAGCCGAAATCCTTGATCTTGTCGAGAATCCTCGGCGTGGCGTCGATGCCGTAGTGCATGATGAGGTCGTCGACGAGGTTCGCGAGCTTCTTCACGTTCATTTCCTCGTTGACGTACGTGAGGTCCTCGGGAAGGATCGAGTTGAAGAGGAGGCGGCCGACTGACGTCTCGAAAATGCCGCCGCCGAACTGCTTATACTTCGGCTTGTCGGATGCCATCACCTTCACTTTGGCGCGGAAGCCGACCACCCCGAAATCGTAAGCGGTGATGGCAGCGTTCGGCGAAGCGAATATCTTGCCCTCTCCCTGCTCGCCCGGGATGATGGTGGTCATCCAGTAGCAGCCGAGCACGATGTCGAGCTTCGGGTTCACGATGGGCTCGCCGTTCCCCGGTTTCAGGAGGTTCTTGTTCGCGGCCATGAACTCGCGCGCTTCCGCCTGCGCTTCTTCGGAGAGCGGCACGTGGACGGCCATCTGGTCGCCGTCGAAATCGGCGTTGAAGGCGGCGCAGACGAGCGGATGCACCTGGATGGCGTTTCCTTCGATGAGCGTCGGCGTGAAAGCCTGGATGCCGAGGCGGTGGAGCGTCGGTGCGCGGTTCAAGAGCACGTATTTGTCCTTGATGACCTCTTCGAGGATGGCCCACACCTCGGGGATGCCTTCGTCGATGAGCTTCCCGGCGCCCCTGATGTTGTAGGCGAGCTCCTGCTCGAGAATTTTTGAAATGACGAACGGACGGAACAGCTCGAGGGCCATGTGCTTCGGAAGGCCGCACTCGGAGAGCTTGAGCGTGGGGCCGACCACGATGACGGAGCGGCCGGAGTAGTCCACGCGCTTGCCGAGGAGGTTCTGGCGGAACAACCCTTGCTTCCCTTTCAGGTTGTCGGAGAGCGACTTGAGCTGGCGCTTCTGAGCCTGGCTCATGGCCACCGACTCCGATTGGCGGCGGATGGAATTGTCGATCAAAGAATCCACCGCTTCCTGGAGGATTCTTTTTTCGTTGCGGAGGATGACCTCGGGCGCGCCGATCTCGAGGAGCTTCTTCAGGCGGTTGTTCCGGTTGATGACGCGGCGGTAGAGATCGTTCACGTCGGAGGTGGCGTGGCGGCCGCCCTCGAGGGCGACCATGGGGCGGAGCCCCGGCGGGATGACCGGCACCGCCTGAAGGAACATCCACTCGGGGCGGAGCTTCGACTGCATCATCGACTTCACGAGGGCGAGGCGCTTCTCGAGCTTCTCGCGCTCGAGGGCCGAGGCCTTCTCGAGGGACGCCGTGAGGCGGTCGCGGAGCTTTGGAAAATCGATCGATTTGAAAATATTATAGATGGCCTCGGCGCCGATATGGGCCTCGAAGACCGCGCTGTACTTCATGGCATAGCGGTGGTAGGTGAGCTCGTCGAAAACCTTGCCCTCCTCGATGCCGCCGATCTCCTTTTTGGCGGCCGTGAGGAGCTCCTTCAGCTTCTCTCTGTCCTTCTGCTCCTGGAGATTCTTCACCTTCGACTTGTATTCGGCCTCGAGGTTTTTCACCACCTTCGCCTTTTCCTCGTCGTTCACCTTGGTGACGATGTAGCCCGCGAAGTAGATGACCTTCTCGAGGTCGGCCACCGGCGTGTCGAGAATGAGGCCGATCCGCGACGGCACGCCGCGGAGGAACCAGATGTGGGCGACCGGGCTTGCGAGCTCGATGTGGCCCATGCGCTCGCGCCGCACGATGGAGCGCGTCACTTCCACGCCGCACTTCTCGCAGATGATGTCCTTATAGCGGATGCGGCGGTACTTCCCGCAGTAGCATTCATAGTCCTTTTCCGGGCCGAAAATGCGTTCGTCGAAGAGGCCTCCCCGCTCGGAGCGGCCGGTGCGGTAGTTGATGGTCTCGGGCTTCGTCACTTCGCCGTACGACCACTCGCGGATCTTCTCGGGAGAGGCGACCCGGAGCACCAGTTCGTCGAAATCGTGCGTATCGATGGTTTTCATATATTTGAATAGTCGTTAGTCTATAGTCTGTAGTCTTTAGAGTTCGACCTTACTCCTTGCTCCTTACTCCCGGCTTCTTTTTGCGCAGCTCCACGTCGAGGGCGAGGCCGCGGAGCGTGTTCAACATGACCGAGAATGCGGCGGGGACGTTCGGCGTCCGGATCTTCTCGTTCTTGATGATGGAATCGAACGACTGCGAGCGGCCCTGGATGTCGTCCGATTTGATGGTGAGCATCTCGCGGAGCGTGTGCGCCGCGCCATAGCCCTCGAGGGCCCACACTTCCATTTCGCCGAAGCGCTGCCCGCCGCCCTGGGCCTTGCCGCCGAGCGGCTGCTGGGTGATGAGCGAGTACGGACCGATGGAACGCATGTGGATCTTGTCCTCGACCATGTGGTGAAGCTTCATGATGTACATGTAGCCGATGGCGATGGGCTGGCCGAACGGGTCGCCGGTGCGCCCGTCGTAGAGCTTCACCTTGCCGTCTTCGGGGAACCCCGCCTTCGCAAGCTCGCCCTTGATCTCGGTATCCGTTGCGCCGAGAAACGGCGGCACCACCGCCTGGTAGTCCTGCGTATGGGCGGCGAGGCCGAGGTGCATCTCGAGGATCTGGCCGAGGTTCATGCGCGACGGGACGCCAAGCGGCGTCAGGATGACGTCGACCGGAGTGCCGTCCGCCATGTAGGGCATGTCTTCTTCGGGGAGAATGATGGAAATGACGCCCTTGTTGCCGTGGCGGCCGGCGAGCTTGTCGCCCACGCTGATGTTGCGAAGCTGGGCCACTTCGATGTGGATGCGCTTGATGATGCCCGATTCGAGCGCGTCGCCTTTCTCGCGCGAGAAGACCTTCACGCCGACCACGCGGCCGCGCTTGCCGTGTTCCATGCGAAGCGAGGTGTCCTTCACGTCGCGCGCCTTCTCGCCGAAGATGGAGCGGAGGAGGCGCTCTTCGGGCGTGAGCTCGGACTCGCCTTTCGGAGTGATCTTCCCGACGAGGATGTCGTTCGGACGCACTTCGGCGCCGATCCGAACGATGCCGTCGGAGTCGAGGTTCTTCAATTTCGCCTCGCCGACGTTCGGGATGTCGCAGGTGGTGATCTCGGGACCGAGTTTGGTGTCCCTGACGTTCACCACGAACTCCTCGATGTGGATGGAGGTGAACTTCGAGTTCTTGACGAGACGCTCCGAGAGGATGATGGCGTCTTCGTAGTTCGCGCCGTTCCAGGCCATGAAGGCCACGAGGCAGTTCTGGCCGAGGGCCATCTGGCCGCCGTCGGACGACGAGTTGTCGGCGATGATCTCCTTCTTCTTCACCTTGTCGCCGACGCGCACGATGGGCCGCTGATGGAACACGTTGAAGCTGTTGGTCCGCGCGAAATTGACGAGCGGGTACTCCTTGTCCTTGCCGTCCTCGTCCTTCACTTTGATCTTCTTGGCGTCCACGTACGAGACGATGCCCGCCTTCTCGGCGATGACGAGGCGGCCGGTGTCCCTGGCCACCGCTTCCTCGACGCCGGTGGCGACGAGCGGCGCCTCGGGCACGATGCACGGGGTCGCCTGCTTCTGCATGTTCGAGCCCATGAGCGCGCGGTTCGCGTCATCGTGCTCGAGGAACGGGATCATGGAGGTGGCGAGGGAGAAGGCCTGGTTGGTGGCCACGTCGATGAAATCGATCTTCTTCTTTGAAATGAGACCGGGTCTCGTCTGGATGCGCGCCTCTACCTTGTCGTCGAGGAGATTCCCCTTCTCGTCGTGCGGGGTGCCGGCGTGGGCGATGTTGTACTTCTCCTCTTCGAGGGCGTTCAGATAGACCACTTCGCCCGTCATCTTGCCGTGCTCGACCTTGATGTACGGGGTCTCGATGACCCCGAAATCGTTCACCCGGGCGTAGGTCGAGAGGTGAAGGATGAGGCCGATGTTCTGGCCTTCCGGCGTGTGGATGGGACAGACCCTCCCGTAGTGCGAGGGGTGCACGTCGCGCACTTCGAAGCCCGCGCGCTCCCTCGTGAGGCCGCCGGGACCGAGGGCCGAGAGGGTGCGCAGGTGCTCGATCTCCGCGAGCATGTTCTCCTGGCTCATGAACTGCGAAAGCTGGTTCGTGGTGAAGAACTCCTTGATGCGCGCCTGGAGCGGCCGCTGGTTCACGATCTGGATGGGAAGCGACGTTTCCACGTCGACGGTGGACATCCTGTCCTGGATGTTCCTTTTCATTTGGGACATGCCCATGCGGATCTTCTGCTGGAGCATTTCGCCGACGTAGCGCACCCGGCGCGAGCCGAGGTGGTCGATGTCGTCCTCGATGGCCCCCGAGGTGTTGTTGAGCATGATGACGTGGGAGACGATGGTGACGAGGTCGTCCTTCGAGAGCGTGCGGCGGTTCACCTCCTTGCCTTCGAGGGGCTTGTCGAACCTTTTATTGAAACGGAAACGGCCGACCGGCGAAAGGTCGTAGCGCTCGCTCGAGAAAATGCCGTCGACGAACTGCTTCGCGTTCTCGGCGGTCGCAAGGTCGCCGTCGCGGAGGCGCTTGTAGATCTCGATGTAGGCGTCATTCGCGGTCTTGGCGGGGTCCTTCTCGAGGGTGAGGGCGATAAGCTTCTGGGCCGTCTCGTCGGAGAAGGCCTTCTGCATCTCCTTATCGGTGTGAAGCCCGATGACGCGGAGAAGCGAGGTCACGGGGAACTTGCGCTTGCGGTCGATGCGCACGTGGATGACGCCTTCGGCGTCGGTCTCGAACTCGAGCCAAGCGCCGCGGCCGGGGATGACCTTGGCCCCGAAGTATTTCTTGCCCTTGAGCTCCTGGGAATTGAAAAAGACGCCGAACGAGCGGGCGAGCTGGGGCACGATGACGCGCTCGACCCCGTTGATGATGAAGGTGCCATGCGCGGTCATGAGCGGGAAATCCGCCATGAAGATTTCCTGCTCCTTCGAGGTGTTGGACGTCTTATTGGTGAGCTTCACCCGGGCGCGCAAGGGCGCTTCGTACGAGAGCTTCTGCTGCTTCGCGTAGAACTCGTCGTGCTTCGGGCCGGAAAGCTCGAACGAGACGAACTCGAGGTCGAATTTCTTATCCGAGTAGTCCTTGATGGGAGAGAACTCTTTGAATATCTCCTTGAGGCCGGTCTCGACGAGCCAGCGGTAAGAGCGCGCCTGCGTCTCGACGAGGTTCGGGAGTTCGACGAGCGGTTTCTTGTACTTCGCGAAGTGCTTTTTTTGCCGTTTCATTGAGGATGAGACGAGAAGTTAAAAAAGTAAAGCCAAAGGCAACAAGCCAAAGTGCCTTCTCTTAGAAGGG
>JAUYLU010000070.1 GCA_030699625.1 bacterium | reverse complement strand
AGTGAAGGCACTTTAGCATAGCCCACATGCTTTTTCTAATTCCGTAGTGAATTTTGACATAGGCGTTCGTCCCCGCGCCTTCGGCGCAATGTCAAAATCTACTACGGGACTAATGCGCCACGACGACGGCGGTGACCTCGCGGGCGCCGGCGGCAAGGAGCGCGTCGCGGGCCGCGCGGAGCGTCGCGCCGGTGGTCGCGATGTCGTCGACGAGGACGATGCGGCGCCCCTTCGCCGTCTCGTGCGCGGCGAAGGCGCCGCGCACGTTCGCTTCGCGCGCGCTCCGATCCCGTATGCTCATCTGGCTCCTGCCGTCTTTCGTCCGCGCGAGGAGCGCGAGTTCGAGCGAAAAGAGCCCCTCGGCGTCTTCCCGGGCCATGGCCCGCGCGAGGAGCTCTGCCTGGTTGTAGCCGCGTTCGCGCGCCTTCCGTTCCGAAAGCGGTACGGGCACGAGGGATATCTTTCCGTGATTTTTCAACGCGTCTTTTTCGGCAACGTCGAGGAGGGCTCGCCCGCCTAAATTTTGCGGCGCAAAATTTAGGCGGGCAAGGTCGTAGAGGATTTTCCCGAAGAGTCCCGCGATGTCCGCGACGCCCCGGTACTTGAGCTTCCAGAGCGCTCCTTGCACGGCGGGAGAACGGTATTCGTAGATTGCCGCTATCCACGGTTCGCGCGCGGCTCTCGCCCGCGGGAGCGCGTAGAGGCACATTTCGCAGAGATACGCTCCCTCGCGCCCGCAGCCTTCGCAGCGAAGCGGGAAGAGGAAGTCGAGCATGGCGCCGAAGAGTCCCATGAGAAGCGGGTTCTTCCCCAGTATAAGCCACTCCGGAACAAGCGGAGCGGAATGGTTCTGTTCCCTGCCTCTCATAGGATGGTATAATTTTGACACATGGTCCTGTTAAAGATCCTGTTAGAAGCCGCGGTCGCGGCAAAAACTAACATATGCAAAGTAGTCGTAAACTAAGTGAGAGCGTGAATGGCGGCACAGCGACCGCGACCTGCTTCTAACAGGACGGGAACGCCCGATATAAAAATGAGAAAGAATTTTAAAATTAATCATAGGGAAACGCCCTCTGTTCGTAGAGCACGCGTTCCCTATCTCTAACAGGATGGAAAATCCGTTCAAGGGCGTTTTGAAATTCTCTTCGCTCATGGGGAAAAAGGACGGGAGCGTGGTGGGCATCGACATCGGTTCCTCCTTCGCAAAGGTGGTCCAGCTCAAGAAAAAAGGCGGCCGGGCCATCCTCGAAACCTACGGCGAGCTCGCCCTCGGTCCGTACGCGGGGCTTCGGCTCGGCCAGATGACCAACCTTCCCTCGGAGAAGATCGCCGAGGCGCTCGCCGACATCCTGAAGGAATCGAACGTTACCACCAAAAACGCCGCGCTCTCCATCCCGTTTTCGGCGAGCCTCGTCTCCATCATCGAGCTTCCCAAGGTCTCCGAATCGCAGCTCGCCGCCATCATTCCCATCGAGGCGAGAAAGTACATTCCCGTGCCCATCGCCGAGGTCTCGCTCGATTGGTGGGCCATTCCGGCGAGCGACGAGTACGAGACGGCGGGGGAGGGCGCGGCGACGACGGCGGACGGAAAGGGAAAGACCGTCCAGATCATGCTCGCGGCCATCCACAACGACGCCGTCGCCAAGTACCGGGACGTGGCGAAACAAAACGCGCTCGAGAACCCGTTTTTCGAGATAGAGATATTCAGCACCATCCGCTCGTCGTTCGGCCGCGACATGAAGCTCGTCATGGTGCTCGACATGGGCGCGGGCAAGACGAAGCTCTCGGTCGTCGAATACGGCGTGGTGCGGGCCTCGCACGTGATCGACCGCGGCTCGCAGGACATCACCGTGGCCCTTTCGAAGTCGCTCGGCATTTCCTTCGACCAGGCCGAAGCGCTGAAGCGCGAAAAGGGGCTCACCGGCGGCGCGGGAGCGGAAAACGCGGCCGAGACCGTCCGGCTCTCCACCGACTACCTCCTTGCCGAGGTGAACCGCGTGCTCCTCAATTACGAGAAAAAGCACAACGCGACCATCGGCAAAGTGATACTCACCGGCGGCGGCGTGCTCCTCAAGGGCTTCAAGGAGGAGGCGGCGCGCACGCTCCAGGCGGAAGTGGCGTTCGGCGACCCGTTCGCCAAGGTGGAAGCGCCCGCCTTCCTCGATCAGCTCTTGCAGGAAGCGGGGCCGGAGTTCGCGGTCGCCATAGGGCTCGCGCTCAAAAAACTCCAGGACCTCTAACGCGCCGCGCCTGGACGCCGCTTTTCCCCATATGCCCGCCACGCGGCGCCCGACGGCCTTTCTGCGTGGTAAAATAAAAGAAGCACAGCGGATGGACCAGCAAACGTCATTCATACCAAAGAAGTCGCTCGCCAAGGAAGGGGTGGCGATGCGCGAGGCCCCCATAGGCATTTTCATGCTGCTTGCCACCCTCGTGTTCTTCGCCTCGCTCTTCGCGGGCGTCGGCGTCTTTTTCTACAAGCTTCTCCTCTCGAACGAGATCAAGACCATGAGCGCGGCCCTTGAGCGGGCGGAGCGGGCCTTCGAACCGTCGCTCATCGTCGAGCTCGAGCGCCTCGACAAGCGCATCGAGTCGGCGAAGGAGATCCTTGCCTCGCACACCGTCATCTCTCCGGTCTTCGCCCTTCTCGAATCGAACACCATCCCCAACCTGCGCTTCAACAAGTTCACCTACACCTTCACCGATTCGAAGAAGATCGAGCTTGTCATGTCGGGACAGGCGCGGAGCTACGCGTACGTGGCGGTGCAATCGGACGTGTTCGGCAAATCGAAATACTTCACCGACCACATCTTTTCGAACCTGAACCTCGACAGCCAGGGCAACGTCACCTTCGATTTCTTCGCCTCGATCAATCCGTCACTCGTGTACTATAAGGATGTCATTGCCCGCGAGGGAACCACTCCTGCAGAAGCATCTGTGGAAGAACAGCCATGACCCGCCTCATTTTTCCCATCGTCCTCGCCGCCGCCGCCATCGGCATCTTCTATTTCTTCACCGACCCGTACTACAAAGAA
Organism: bacterium; assembly: GCA_030699625.1. Lineage (GTDB taxonomy): Bacteria > Patescibacteriota > Minisyncoccia > Phycocordibacterales > VMEP01 > JAUYLU01. The sequence goes on along the minus strand of JAUYLU010000070.1, from coordinate 14,518 downwards.
GTGCAGGCGCTCACGCAGGAGAAGGCTTCGTACGAGCAGGCGCTCGACAATTCGAAGCGGCTCCAGGCGAAGCGCGACGAGCTTCGGGAGCGCTTCAATGCGTTCCCCGTCGCTTCGATAGAGCGGCTCGAGCGGATGGTGCCGAACAACGTCGACAACGTGCGCCTCGTGCTCGAGCTCGACCGCATGGCGGCGAAGTACGGCATGTCGGTGAAGAACATCCGCCTCGACAGCAAGGCCGACAGGAACAAGGAGCGCGACCTCATCGGCGCAAGCGACAAGCCGTTCGGTTCCGTCTCGCTCGAGTTCGCGGTCGACGGGCCGTACCGGAACTTCGTCTCGTTCATGGAGGACCTCGAAAAGAGCCTCCGCGTCGTCGACATCGAGAGTGTCTCGTTCAGCGTCTCGGGCGACCTGGGAGTGAGCCAGCACAACGTGAGAATAAAGACCTATTGGCTAAAATGAACCCATGACGCGCACGCGCAAAATCCTGTTCTCGGTCCTCGCCCTCGTCGCGGCCTTCTTCGTCTACTCCTTTTTCTTGAAATCGGGGCCGCCCACATCGCCCCTCGTGTCCGAGACCCCGCTTCTCTCCGCGCAGGACGTGAAGGGAAGGGAGCTTCTTACCGTGCTCCTTTCCTTGAACAACATCAGGCTCGACGAGGAGGTCTTCTCGTCGCCCCTCTTCGAGAATCTTCAGGATTTTTCCGTCATCCTTCCCGATTCGGGCGTCACCGGCCGGGGGAACCCGTTCGCGCCCATCGGCGTCGAAGAGCCCGCCGCGCAATAGGCCGCCGTACCGGCGCCACGGGCCCGGTGCCTCACATTTCAATCGCATGAGTCCTGCCAGGGGCCGCGGTCAAAAACAAATAACAAGGACTTGTCCCGTTAGAAATTCACAAAAGCGTATGTCTCCCAAAAATAATGCATACAAAGGTCGAACAGCCCTAAAAACAGCACGTTATGAGTCTTAATTTCTAATGGGATGAGCTTTCTCGACTCGCTCGCCAAAAAGGGCCTCATCAAAAAAAGCGAAATAGACGACGTGGCCAAGGAAGCGGAAGCCGGGGGCCTTCCCGTTGACCAGGTGCTCGTGAAGCGGGGAATTTCGGAGAAGGACATCCTCACGCTCAAGGGCGACCATATGAAAATCCCCACCCGCGCGCTCGACGGGAAGAGCGTCTCGTTCGACGTGCTCAAGTACGTTCCCGAGGAGTCGGCGACGTACTATAAGTTCGTGCCGCTCGGCATCGAGGAGGGGGTGCTCGAGATCGGTATGGTGGACGCGGAGAACATGGAGGCGCGGGACGCCCTCTCGTTCATCGCTTCGAAGCTCGGTATCCCCTACAAGATATTTCTCATCTCTCTCTCCGATTTCGAGACGGTGCTCGGCAATTACCGCGGGCTCACCGGCGAGGTGACCAAAGCGCTCTCCGATCTCGACCGGGAGCTCGCCGACGCCGCGAGCGTCGACTTTTCGGCAAAGGACGCCCGCGAAGAGGGGACGAAGATCATCGAGGACGCGCCGGTCACCAAGATCGTCGCCGTCATCCTCCGTCACGCCACCGAAGGGCTCGCCTCGGACATCCACATCGAGCACGCGGGCGACAAGGTGAAAGTGCGCTTCCGCGTCGACGGGGTGCTCCACACGAGCCTCCTCCTTCCGGTCGACGTCCACAGCGCCATCGTGGCGCGCATCAAGATCCTCTCGAACCTGAAGCTCGACGAGAAGCGAAAGCCGCAGGACGGCCGTTTCAGCGCCCGCATCGACGACCGGAAGATCGATTTCCGCGTTTCCACCTTTCCCTCCTACTACGGCGAGAAAGTGGCCATGAGGATACTCGACACCCAGAAAGGCGTGAAGCCGCTCGAGGAGCTCGGCCTCTCGCGCGAGAACGCCGCGATCGTCCGCGAGGCCCTGAAGCGCCCCTACGGCCTCATTCTCCTCACCGGCCCCACGGGGTCCGGCAAAACCACCACCCTCTACTCGATGCTGAACGAGGTCGACCGGGAGACGAAGAACGTCCTCTCGCTCGAAGACCCCGTCGAGTACAACATTCCGAGCATGAGCCAGTCGCAGGTGCTTCCGGAGATCGGCTATACGTTCGCCTCGGGCCTCCGTTCGATCCTCCGTCAGGACCCCGACGTCATCATGGTCGGCGAGATCCGCGACAAGGAGACCGCCCAGCTCGCCATCCAGGCGGCGCTCACCGGCCACCTCGTCTTCTCGACGCTCCACACCAATAATTCGCTCGGCGTCATTCCGCGGCTCATCGACATGGGCGTCGACCCGTTCCTCATCGCTCCCACGCTCATTCTCGCCGCCGCCCAGCGCCTCGTGCGCGTCATCTGTCCCGACGGCCGACAGCCCATCCCCGTCGAGGGGAGCATCAAGATGATGATGGAAAAGCAGTTCGCCGACCTCGGGGAGGCGAAGCGCCTGCAGCTCCTCTCGCTCAAGAACATGCACGAGGCGAAGGGGACGCCCGCCTGTCCCTCGGGCACCCGCGGCCGCATCGGGGTCTACGAGATGCTTTCCATCGACAAGGACACCGAGAAGATCATCCTTACCGAGCCGACCGAAGCGGCGCTCTGGAAGGCGGCCCGGGCGAAGGGGATGCTCACCATGAAGGAGGACGCCATCATCAAGAGCGCGGAGGGCATCGTGCCGTTCACCGAGGTGAACACGCTCTAGGGACGGCTCGTTTTCTATTGGTATACTGAACACACATGGCGGACGGGAAGAAAAACACCATACTCATCGTTGACGACGATAATTTCCTCATCGACATGTACGCCCTCAAGTTCAGCGAATCGGGCTTCGACGTCCACACGGCGCTCGGCCCTGATTTCGCGCTCGACGCCCTCCGCCGCGGCCTCGCGCCCGACATCATCCTCCTCGACGTGGTGATGCCGAAGATGGACGGCTTCGAGCTCCTCGCCGCCATCAACAAGGAGGGTCTCGCGCCGCAGGCGGCGAAGATCGTCCTTTCGAACCGCGGCCAACAGTCCGACATTGAACGGGGCAAGGAGCTCGGCGCCGCGGGCTACATCGTCAAGGCCTCCGCCACGCCTTCGGAAGTGATCATGCACGTACTCGACATCATGGGAAAAAACAAATGACCGACTATAAAAAAGAAGTGGAAGAGCTCATTACCACCGTCGTCAGGGAGGGCGGGTCCGACCTCCACATCTCGGCGGGCCGCCCGCCGTCCGTGCGCGTCACCGGCGAGCTCGTGACGCTCGCGAAGCGCGCGCCGTATTCGAAAGAGGACGCGCTTGGCATTTTGAAAGAGCTCCTGTCGGAGGAAAAATACAAATCGTTCCTCGAAACGCAGGAAGTCGATTTTTCGTACAGTTTCAAGGGCACGGCGCGTCTCAGGGGGAACGCCTTCTTCCACGGCGGCATGGCGGGCATCGCGCTGCGCCTCATTCCGAAGATCAAGGACGTGAAGGAGCTCAACCTGCCGCCCATCATCGAGGCGTTCGCCCAGAAGAAGCAGGGGTTCTTCCTCGTGGTCGGCCCGGTGGGGCAGGGCAAATCGACGACGCTCGCCGCCATGATCGACCTCATCAACCGCGAGCGCAAGGAGCACATCGTCACCATCGAGGACCCCATCGAGTACGTGTTCGAGCCGCGGCAGTCCATCATCGATCAGCGCGAGGTGGGCATCGACACCAAGGATTTCCACAGCGCTCTCCTCCGTTCGTTCCGGCAGGACGTCGACGTCATCATGATCGGCGAGATGCGCGACCCCGAAACCATGTCGACCGCGGTGACCGCCGCCGAGACTGGGCACCTTGTTCTCTCGACGCTTCACACCAATAACGCCTCCCAGACCATCGACCGCATCATCGACTCGTTCCCGGCGGGACAGCAGGAGCAGATCCGCCTCCAGCTCGCGGGCTCGCTCATCGGCATCTTTTCCCAGCGCCTCATCAAGCGCGTTTCGGGAGGCCTCATTCCCGCCTACGAGCTCCTCATCAACAACAAGGCGGTGGCGAACCTCATCCGCGAGCGGAAGACGCAGGAGATCGACATCGTCATCGAAACCGGCTTCGAGCAGGGCATGGTCGACATGAACCGCTCGCTCGTCGACCTCGTCCGCCGTGGCGAGATTTCCATCGAGGATGCCCATGCCTATTCGCTGAACCCCAAGGGGCTCGAGCGCCTCATCTAATCCTCCATGGTCTTCAAGTACAAAGCGATCGAGGCGAGCGGCAAGGAGACCGAGGGCATCATCGACGCGCCCTCGAAGGACCTCGCCATCCTCGCGCTCCAGCGGCGGAACCTCATCATCGTCTCCGTCGCCGAAGAGGACGAAAAGCCGTTCTTCGAGCGGAATTTCTCGCTCTTCGAGCGGGTCTCGCTCAAGGACGTCGTCATCATCTCGCGCCAAATCTCGACGCTCTTTGAAGCGCAGGTCTCCGCCGTCAAGGCCTTCCGTCTCCTCGGCGGCGAATCGGAGAACCTGCTCCTTCGGGAAAAGCTTTCCCAAATCGCCGACGACGTGCAGGCGGGCGTCCCCATTTCGGGGGCGCTCGGGAAACATCCCGATATTTTCTCCGCCTTTTACGTCAATATGGTGCGCGCCGGCGAGGAGTCGGGGAAGCTCAATGAGACCTTTCTCTTCCTCGCGGACTATCTTGACCGCTCGTACGAGCTCACGGTGAAAACGCGGAACGCCCTTATCTACCCGGTGTTCGTCGTCGTCACTTTCATCGCGGTCATGGTGCTCATGCTCACCCTCGTCATCCCGAAGCTCTCCGCCATCCTCGTCGAATCGGGCCAGGACATTCCCTTCTATACCAAGATCGTGGTGGGGATGAGCCAGTTCCTCATCGATTACGGCATCTTCTTCCTCGTCATCCTCGTGGTGGCGGGCCTCTATCTGTGGAGGCTCCGCGGCTCGGAAGGGGGGCGGCTCTATTTCGACAGCCTGAAGCTCTCCATCCCGTACGTGTCCGACCTTTATCGGAAGCTCTATCTCTCCCGCATCGCCGACAACATGGACACCATGCTTGGTTCCGGCATCTCGATGCTCCGCGCGGTGGAGATCACCGCAAGCGTCGTCGACAACAGGGTGTACGAGAACCTCCTCCGCGACGTGCAGGAGCTCGTCAAAGGGGGAAGCGCCGTGTCCGACGCCTTCTCGCGCTATCCGGTCCACATTCCCGCCATCATGGTCCAAATGGTGAAGGTGGGCGAGGAGACGGGCGAGCTCGGCTTCATCCTGAAAACGCTCGCCAAGTTCTATCGCCGGGAAGTGGAAAACGCCGTCGACACGCTCGTCGGCCTCATCGAGCCCGTGCTCATCGTCCTCCTCGGCCTCGGCGTCGGCCTTCTCCTCACCTCGGTCCTCGTGCCTATCTACAACATCGCGGGCGGAATCTAAGGGTAGCGATTAGGGGATTAGGAGACTAGGAAGAAGGCCGCTCCGCAGTTTTTAGCTTGCGGGCAATTTGCGGTCATTAAGTCTGTAATTTCTTCTGCATTCCCTAGCTCCTAACGCCTAACTTCTAACGCCTGATTCAATGTGGATAACCCTCCGCCCCTCTCTTCCGTCGCCCCTGCTATACTTTAAAAGAGCTGTTGAAGACAATGGTCGTTTTACCCCTTATACAACGCAAGCTTATGAGTAGAAATACTAAACGAGGTTTTACCCTTATCGAACTTCTGGTCGTCATCGCCATCATCGGCATCCTGTCGTCGGTGGTGCTCGCCTCCCTGAACAGCGCCCGCATGAAATCGCGCGACGCGCGTCGGGTGGCGGACCTGAAACAGCTCCAGCTCGCGCTCGAGCTCTATTACGACGCGAACAGGAATTACCCCCTGGCGCTTTCGACCGCGAACCTAGTGACGCCGGGATACATTTCGGCCATCCCGAACGATCCCTCCACGGGAGTGCCGTACGGCTACGCGGCGCTCGGTTCGGGCTCGACCTGCTCGTCGTACCACATGTGGGCGACGCTTGAGCAGGACCCGAACACCCTCGACGACAACGATGCGGACGCGGCGGCAGGCACGGTCTGCACCGGCGGCGGTACGGACGCGGCAGGCACCGACCCCATCTACGACGTGAAGCCCTAGGACGCGGACACTATCGCGGATTTCACGCGGACTGACGCAGAAACGAAAAAACCCCCGAGCAGGGGTTTTTTCGTTTGGGATATATGTTCATGGCGCATATAATTCCAATATATGGATATAGAGCCGTTCGTCCTTATTTCGTTCCTCTTCGGCGCCGTCATCGGGAGTTTCTTGAACGTGGTGGTATTCCGCTACCACACCGGCATGACGTTCTTCGGGAGGTCGTTGTGCCTCTATTGCGGGAAGGAGCTCCGTTTCTACGAGATGATTCCCGTGCTTTCGTTCCTCTTCCTCCGCGGCCGCTGCGCCTCGTGCCAGTCGCGGCTTTCGTGGCAGTATCCTCTGGTCGAGCTCTCGACCGCTATTTTTTTCGCTATCGTCTACGCCTACGCGGCGGGCCTTTACGGCGGAGTGCCGCTCGCGCTCTTCACGCTCTATCTTTTCGCTGCTGCCGCCCTTCTCGTCATTATCGCCGCATACGACCTGCGGCACATGGTCATCCCCGACGGCATGGTCTACCTCTTCGCGCTTCTTGCGCTCGCGCGTCCGTTCTTTTTCCCGATCGGGGGAGAAACGCTTTCGTCCGCGCTCCTCGCCGGTCCCGCCCTCGCCCTTCCTTTCGCGCTCTTCTACTTCCTTTCAGGAGGCAGATGGATGGGGCTCGGCGACGCGAAGCTCGCCCTCGGCCTCGGCTGGCTTCTGGGCGCGGCGGGGAGCGTCATGGCGTTCCTCTTCGCCTTCTGGACGGGCGCCGCCGTGGCGGCCGTTTTATTGTTTTTGCGGGGCAGACGCTTTACAATGAAGAGCGAAATTCCCTTCGCGCCCTTCCTCGTGCTCGGGACGGGAATCGCGCTCCTTGTGCCCCCCGATTTTCTTTTCCCCTCGCTTTCGCTTTTCTTTCTCGGCCTGTGGTGAAAACTGACAACATGCAACCCACAACGAACAACGGCAATAGCCCGGGCTCCGCTGCACGGTTGTCGGTTGTCGGTTGTCGGTTGTCTCGGGGTTTTTCGCTCATCGAGCTTCTCGTGGTCATCGGCATCTTCGGGCTCATCTCCGCCATGGTGCTCGCGAACTATCCCGGCTTCAACCACAAGGTCTCCATCCAGAACCTCGCGCATCTCATGGCGCTCGAGGTGAGGCAGGCGCAGGTGTACGGCCTCTCGGTCAAGGAGACCACCGCGGGTTCGGGCGCGTTCCCGGGATACGGCGTCTACTTCACGAGCGCCGACCTTTTTTCGTTCATCCTCTACACCGACACGAACAACAACAAGAAGTACGACGTGAGCGGGAGCTGCTCGTCGTCGCCCGAGTGCCTCGAGAAGGTGGCCATCGCGAGCGGGGACTCGCTCCGGAAAATCTGCGCCGTGCGGCCGAACGGCCAGCGTGACTGCACCAGTCCTTCCGCGGGAGAAGGGCCGCTCGACTATCTCAACATTTCCTTCGTCCGCCCCGACCCCGACGCGAACATCCTCGGCACCTACGGGGCGGGGCCCGACGTCACGTACCAAAAGGCGGAAATATCGGTCGAGCCTCCTCAGAAGGATTTATATAAGACGGTGGTGGTCTGGAGCACCGGACAGATCTCCATAGAATGAATCAGGAGAGAGGAGTAATGAGGCAGGAGCAAGGAGTTAGGAAATGGAACTAAAAACTAAAAACTACAGACTGAAAACTACCCAAGGGGGCCTCACGCTCGTCGAGATAATGGTGGCGACGGCGCTCTTCTCCATCGTCATGCTCGTCGCCGTCGGCGCGGTCATCTCCATCAACGATTCCAATAAGCGGGCCCAGCTCTCCCGCACCGTCATGGACAACCTTAATTTCGCCATGGAGAACATGGCGAGGAATCTCCGCATGGGGACGGTGTACCATTGCGGAGCGACGGGCGCGTACACCTCGCCCGCCGATTGCCCGGCGGGCGAGAATACCATCGCCTTCGAGGGGTACAAAGGAAGCGCCTCGGATCCAGACGACCAGATCGTCTATCGGCTCTCCGGCGGGCGGATCGAGCGCTCGCTTGCCTCGGGCGGCGCGGGGAGCTTCCTTCCCCTTACCTCGGAAGAGCTTACCATCACCTCCCTCGCGTTTTACGTGACCGGCACGGCGGCGGGCGACGGGAAGCAGCCGCGGGTCACCATTTCGGTCTCGGGAACCGCCTCGTTCAAGGGGACCGTCTCGACGTTCACGATACAGACGGGAGTTTCCCAGCGCCGCCTCGACTCATGATGAAAACTGACAACACACAACCCACGACGAACAACGATAATGTCCCGGGTTCCGGTGCACAGTTGTCAGTTGTTGGTTGTCGGTCGTCTCGGGGCTTCACCCTCATCGAGACGCTCGTGGCCACCTTCGTGCTCATCACCGCCATCGTCGGCCCGCTCTCCATCGTGGCGAAGGGGTTCTTCTTTGCGAACTATACGAGAGACCAGGTCACCGCCTTCTATCTCGCCCAGGAGGCCATCGAGTTCATCCGGAGCAAGCGCGACAACGTGACGCTCGCCGGCTCGACGTGGGCCACCTTCAAGGCGAACCCCGGCACTTCGAATCCGCCGGGCATCCGCGACTGTCTCGTCGCCAACAACCCGAACGGCTGCAGTATCGATGCGAAATGGAACACCATCGCGGCATGCGGGTCGACCTGCGAATATCTCCGGCAGGACAGCGCCGGCCTCTACAATTACCAGGACGGGAACGAGACGCCGTTCCGCCGCACCATTAAAATGTATTACGAGCCGTCGGGCGATCCGAACGCGAACGAACTGCGCATCGAGGTCGAGATGCTGTGGGCGAACGGGACGCTCACCAAGAGCTTCGTTCTCAAGGAGTCGGTCTTCAACTGGCAATAACGGGCAGGAATTAGGAAATTAGGCGCTAGGGGTTAGGGAATAAAAAATGAGCAAAAATATAAAATTAATAGGAAATAAAAGCAATTTGGTAAAACAGGGGCGAAACCTAAAGCCTAATTCCTATAGCCTAACGCCTGCCCGCGGTTTCATCCTGCCGTTCGCCGTCCTTCTCTCGGGCATCCTCCTCGCCATCGGCCTTGCCGTGTTCAATCTCATCCTGAAGCAGTCTATCCTCGCCTCGTCGGGGCGGGAATCCCAGTTTGCCTTCTATGCCGCCGACAGCGGCGCCGAATGCGCGCTCTTCTGGGACGCGAAGCAAGGCATTTTCCCGACCTCGAGCGACAGCGCCCTCTACGGCGGGGCGGCCTCCTGCGGCGGCGTCTCCATCATGCCGTTCGATTCGGTGGTGCGCACGGGGAGCGCCGCCACCACCACCTTCGACATCGATACCGCGACCCACTGCGTCATCGTGACGGTCGCCAAGTTCGGCGAAAGCACCAAGATCGAGTCGGAAGGGTTCAATACGTGCAATACCGCGGACCCGCGCCGCGTCGAGCGCGCCATCCGCATCGTGTACTAGCCCTCCTAAATTTTTCACCATTTATTGCAAAATTGCACTTTCCCGGGATGTATTGGATAAAACCACGACTACCGATAGAATCTATTTATTCTAAAAATTTAGGAGGGTAAACTATGAAGCACCGCGAGGTAAAAGAGCGGATCGAGAAACTCCGGGCGTCCGTCGAGCGGCACCAGCGGCTCTACCACGAAGAGGACAGGCCGGAGATCTCCGACGAGGCCTATGACGCGCTCATGCGCGAGCTCGTGGAGCTCGAAACCGCGTTCCCCGAGCTCCAGTCGCCGACGTCGCCGTCGGTGCGCGTCGGCGGCGCCCCCGTCAAGGAGTTCAAGAAAGTGCGCCATGAGGTGCGGCAGTGGTCGTTCGACAACGTGTTCAACAGGAAAGAGCTCGAGGTATGGGAGGGAAGGCTGCTCCGTCTCCTCGAAAAAAGCGGCGTGCGAAAGCGGCCCACCTACGTGGCCGAGCTCAAAATCGACGGGCTCAAGGTGGTGCTCACCTACGAGAAGGGAACGCTCGTGCGCGGGGCCACCCGCGGGAACGGCGAGATTGGCGAGGACATCACCGAGAACCTGCGCACGGTGCGGAACATCCCGCTAACGCTTCCGGAAAAGATTTCCATGACCGTCATCGGCGAGGCATGGATGAAGCGAAGCGACCTCAAGAAGATCAACGCGGAACGGGGACAGGGGAATCTTCCGCTCTATGCCAACACGAGAAATCTCGCCGCTGGCACGCTCCGCCAGCTCGACCCGAAGATAGTGGCGCGGCGCAACATCCAGCATTTCGCCTATGATATCGAGGCGCTCTCGGGGATGAACCCGCTTAAGGCGCAGACGGAAGAGCTCGCGCTCCTCGCTCACCTCGGTTTCCAAGTGAACCCGCACCACGCGCACGCGAAAACGCTCGCCGATGTCGAAAAATTCTACAATGAGTGGGAAAAGAAGCGCGACAAGGAGGAATACGGCATCGATGGCATCGTGATGAAGGTGAACGAGCATGAGCTCTACGGCCCGCTCGGGTATACGGCGAAATCGCCGCGCTTCGGGGTGGCGTACAAGTTCAAGGCCGAGGAAACCCAGACGGTGCTCGAGGACATCCAAGTGCAGATCGGTCGCACGGGGGCGGTGACGCCCGTGGCGCACCTCCACCCCGTGCACGTGGCAGGTTCGCTCGTCAAGCGCGCCACGCTTCATAATATCGACGAGATCGCGCGCCTCGGCGTCAAGATTGGTGACACGGTGCTGCTTCGGAAGGCGGGCGATGTCATTCCGGAAATATTCGGAGTGCTCAATGAACTGCGGACGGGAAAAGAGAGGGATTTCAAAATGCCGGCGCATTGTCCAGTCTGCGGCACGGCGCTCGCGCGCGAGAAGGCGGGGCAAAAAGGACAAGAGCGCCTTTCGGTCGCGTATTACTGCCCGTCGAAGACGTGCCCTGCCAAGCACCGCGAGGCTTTCGTCCATTTCGTGGGAAAGAAGGGACTCGATATCGACGGCCTTGGCGAAAAAATAGTCTATGAGTTCCTCGATATCGGGCTCATTCAGCGCCTCCCTGATATTTTCAGGCTCAAAAAAGAAGACATCGAAGGACTTCCCGGCTTCGGGGAAAAATCGGCGGAGAACCTCGTGCGGGCTATCGACCGCGCTCGTGCGGTCCCGCTTTCCCGCCTTATCTTCGCGCTTGGCATTCGGCACGTCGGCGAAGAGACCGCCCGCGACCTTGCGGAGCATTTCGGAAGCATCGAGAAATTTCAGAAGGCGGCGGAAACCGAACTCACCGCCATCGAGGGCGTGGGCGAGGCGTCGGCACGCTCCATCGCGGCCTTCCTCGCGGAGCGGCACAATAAGGAACTGATCGGCAATCTCATGAAAGAGCTCCGGATCGAGAAAGCGAAAAAGAAGACGGGGAAGCTCTCGGGAAAAACCTTCGTCGTCACGGGAACGCTCGACTCCATGTCGCGCGACGAGGCCAAGGAAAAGATAGAATCGCTCGGCGGCCACGTGGCGGGGAGCGTCTCGTCGAAAACGGACTACGTGGTCGTAGGCGAGGACCCCGGCTCGAAGGCGGACGACGCGAAACGCCTCGGCATCGCGGCGCTCGACGAAGACGCGTTTATCAAAATGCTCTAATTCTGCTACGATGACCCGCATGAATCCCGTTAGAAGCTCACCGAGAACTTGTTTCATACTGAAGGTTTCCATGCGAAGTCGCCTCGCGGCTTCTTTAATGGTAAAAGTACTGTATGCACCGAACTTCTAATGGGATGAAGAAGGAGGATATCGAACGGCTCGCCGCGCTCTCGCGCATCGAGATTTCCGACGAAGAAAAGAAAGGGCTTCTCGAAGACCTCAAGTCGATTTTGGGCTACGTGGGCGAAATCCGGGAACTTGCGGACGCCGAACCTCCGCACGCGGCAGGAGAACTTCGGAATGTCATGCGCGACGACGTGCCGTACAAGCGCCCGCTCGCCACGTCGGAAGAGCTGCTCGCCGGAGCGCCCGAGCGGGAAGGCGATTACATCAAAGTGGACCAAGTGCTATGAACGACCTTGGCATGCTCACCATACGGCACGCCCGGGAGCTTCTCGCGGGGGGAGAGCTCTCCGCGCTCGAGCTCACCGAGGCGTGCCTCAAGGAAGTGGAAAAGAAAAACGGCGAACTGAACGCCTACCTCGAAGTGTTCGACGACGCCCGCGCCGCCGCGAAGGAGGCGGACAGGAAGCTCAAGACGAGGACGGCGGGCCCGCTTGCTGGCATCCCGCTCGCTCTCAAGGACAATATCCTTTCGAAGGGGAAGGTCGCGAGCGCCGCCTCGAAAATCCTCTCGGGCTACCGGGCCACGTACGACGCCACGGCCGTGAAGCTCCTGAAAGAGGCGGGAGCGATCGTGCTCGGCCGCACCAACATGGACGAATTTGCCATGGGCTCGTCCACCGTGAACTCCGCGTTCGGCGTGACGAAGAACCCGCATGACCCCGCCCGCGTGGCCGGCGGTTCGTCGGGCGGTTCGGCCGCCGCAGTCGCCATGGGCGGCGCCCTCGGGGCGCTCGGCTCCGACACCGGCGGCTCCATCAGGCAGCCCGCCGCGTTCTGCGGCGTGGTCGGCATGAAGCCCACCTACGGCATGGTCTCGCGGTTCGGGCTCATGGCCATGGGAAGCTCGCTCGACCAGATAGGGCCTTTCGCGAAGACCGTCGAGGACGCGGAGACGATCTTCGACGTCATCGCGAGGCACGATTCTTTCGACAGCACCTCGCTTCCCGACGCGATGCGGGCGCGCGCCGGAGGAAAAACGAAAGCCATCGGCGTGCCGAAGGCCTTCGTCGAGAGCGAGGGAGTGGACAAGGGAACGCTCTCGAATTTCAAAGAGTCGCTCGGGCGGCTCGAGGCGAAAGGATTTTCAATAAAGGAGATCGAGCTTCCGCACGCGCGGTACGCGCTTGCCGCCTACTACATCATCATGCCCGCCGAAGTTTCGGCGAACCTCGCGCGCTACGACGGCGTCCGCTACGGCGAGCGCGTAAAAGGCGGCGATTTGCTCGCGACCTATATGAAGACGAGGGGCGAGGGGTTCGGCAAAGAGACGCGCCGCCGCATCCTGCTCGGCACCTACGTGCTCTCGGCGGGCTATTACGACGCCTATTATGGGAAGGCCATGGGCGCCCGCGGGCGCATCAAGCGCGATTTCGAAGAGGCGTTTAGGCACGTCGACGCCATCGCCACGCCGACGACGCCGAGCCCCGCGTTCATGATAGGGGAAAAGGCCAAAGACCCGCTCTCGATGTATCTCGAGGACATCTTCACCGTGCCGGCAAACCTCGCGGGCCTCCCCGCCCTCTCCGTCCCGTCCGGGAAAAGCGCGGAGGGGCTCCCGCTCTCGCTCCAGCTCATCGCGCCCTACCGCGCCGACCGCGCCCTTTTTGATATCGGCAAGGCGTTCGAGGAACGGTAAACCGTTGTATACTTTTCAATAAGAAGCGATGCAATTCGAAAAACCGTTCGAGCCGCGTTTTTTGAACGTAGACTACCTTTTTCTCCAGGTCTACGAATTTTGGGAGTGGCTGTACAGGGTAGCCGACCATTATCTCTTTGGCGGCGGGCTTCCCGGCGGAGCGGAGGAGCTTTCGGGCGCCGCCGCCGGCATCTCCCCCTTCCTTTTCACGCTGAAGGGCGTGCTTTCCATCTTCGCCATTTTCTTCATCACCGTCATCATCTACTGCTCGATACGCCTCTATGAGCTCCGGAAAGAAGAGGAGCGCGAGCTCAGCCGCATCGTGGCGACGCCGCCCGAAGCGACGCCGAAGGACGACCGCTGGCCCGTCGTAGAGGAGCGCGTCAATTCCGCGAATCCCTCCGATTGGAAGCTCGCCGTCCTCGAGGCCGACAACATGCTCGACGACATGGTGCGGCGCATGGGCTTCCGCGGCGAGAATTTGGGCGAGCGGCTCATGGCGGTCGAACCCTCGGATTTTTCGAGCATCCAGAGCGCCTGGGAGGCGCACAAGGTGCGGAACCGCATCGCCCACGAGGGCTCGTTCGTCCTCTCCCAGCGCGAAGCGCGGCGCATAGTCAATCTCTACGAGGAAGTCTTCCGCGAATTTCATTTCATCTAGCGCGGTTGCCTTTTGCCGCCTGCTTTTGTATACTTTCGGCACGCTTTTCAGCGTTTTTTCTTTAGGAGGAGAGGAAAATTGAAAGCATATCGCGGGGTGGACCTGCCTGCGCCGCGGACGTCGCGGCAGGCAGGGAAGTGGTGTTCCTTATGTTGTAAGTTGTCAGTTGTAAGTTATTAATATCGCGGGGTGGACCAGTGGTAGGTCCAAAGGAGACAATAGCGCGAATAACCTCAAGGTTATGAGCCTCTTGCAATCCGGAACGAGTAGCTTGAAAATCATATCGCGGGGTGGACCAGTGGTAGGTCACAAGGCTCATAACCTTGAGGCGGCCGTTCGAATCGGCCCCCCGCAACAAGTAATCGTGGGTGACAGACACG
>JAUYLU010000062.1 GCA_030699625.1 bacterium | reverse complement strand
TTACAATTCGCTCGTGCCGCTTTTTGTCGCGCTCGCGACCATCTGGTTCTTCTGGGGCATGGTCACCTTCATTAAAAAAGCCGATGAGCCTGCCGAGCGCGAGAAGGGGCGCAGCCGCATGATTTGGGGCGTCATAGCCCTCTTCGTCATTCTCGCCGTCTGGGGGCTCGTGGCGGTGCTCGGAAACACCTTCGGCATACGGGTCGGCCTTCCCGGACCACCGGGCTCGAGTGGGAGCAGTACGTTTACCACACCGGGCGAGGATTGCATAAGGCTTTATGGCGCAGATCGGTGCAGGGAATTGAATGCCCTCCCTTTTTAAGGTATTTCCACAGGGCGCTCCGGGGAGGCGCCTAGAAGGAGGTATAATGGTAAGGAGCGATTATCAAGCTAATAACCATTCGGATTTATCTATGAAGAAAGCAATAGCAGTCGCGGGCGCCTGGGCACTGCCCTTCGTGGCATTCGCCCAGAACATCCAGGGGGTCCTGACCACGTTCGGGAACATCCTCGGGATGCTCGTGCCGATCCTCATCACCCTCGCCGTCGTCGTCTTTTTCTGGGGGCTCATCAAGTACCTCTGGGGCGACGCGGCCGACAAGGAGCAGGCGAAGAACATCATGATCTGGGGCGTCATCGCCCTCTTCGTCATGGTCGCGGTCTTCGGGCTCATCCAGCTCCTCTCGAACACCTTCAATATCCGGACCGGCGGCGGCACCAACATTCCCCAGCTTCCCGTCCGCTAGCCCATGACAAGCCAGCTCGCGGCTCCGCCGACCTCGTTTCCCGACTTTCTTTCACGGGTAAACACGTATCTCCTGAACCCGCTCGTCGGCCTCATCTTCGCGGTGGCGCTTGCTTACTTTATCTGGGGGGTGTTCGTGTTCATCCAGAACTCCGACAATGATGCGGAGCGGAAGAACGGCCAACAGCACATGCTCTGGGGCGTCATCGGCATGTTCATCATGGTCGCGGTCTACGGCATCTTGAACGTCATCACCGGCACGTTCGGCCTGCCGCCGGTGCGGTAAAAATAGGCAAACCCCGTAGTAGAATTTGGCATTGCGCTATAAAGCGCGTTCACATTTGTGAACTATGCCAAATTTCACTACGGGGTAAAAGAAAAAGCCCGCGTTGCGGGCTTTTTCGCGCGTTGCGCGAACGGAAAAAACTTATCTCGGCTGGTGATAGACGACCACTCCGACCGGTTCGGCAGTCCGCGATTTGAAACGGAAGGCGAAGTTCGCCACGTCCTCCTCGCGGAAATTCGCCATCCCCGGCTCGTCGTCCCATTCGTTGCCGCGGAGATCGCGGATACGCACCTTTCCTTCGGGCGCGATGCGGCCCGAATGATTGGGTGGCGTGACGACTGGTTCCGACCAGCGGTCGGGGTAGGCGATGATGCGCCGCTCCGTCACCTGCTTTGTAGCCGGCGCCGGAGCAGTATGCCTGGGCCGCGGCGCGGGAGCTGCTAGGGCGGTTCCCGCCTCTTCCTCTGCTATCTTTCTCTGCTTGTATTTTTCGTACATCTCGTTCGCCGAGAGGATGAGGCCGATGACGAGGAAGATGACAAGCAGGACATAGCCCGCTTTCGAGAGAGTAGTAAAAATCTTCTGGCTTTCCCGGATAATCTCCACCGGTTTTGCTCTCTCTTTGGCGGTTTCTCGCGGTTTGAGGATTTTCATGAAGACCCCCTTGCTCCGCTAAGCGCTTTGCCGAATGCCGCCGCCGCTAGCTCTACTGTTTTGGCCGCCGCAGGGGTTACATCAAGGCGCTTGACCTGTTCGCTGACTTCCCGCTTGACGTTTTGCCCGTCGAGCATCAACGTATCAGTCCACGCGTCCTTGCTGGTGATGCTTCCGTCGTTGTCCTTCAGAATTTCCTTTGAGGCTTTTTTAAGGCCGACTACCCGCTGGTTGACCGCCCTCGCTTGCTGATACGACTTTTCGAAGTCGTAGTCGCTGATGGGAGCGAGGGTGATGACAACGCCGTAGTACTCCTCGCGGGAAACGTTGGCTTCTTTCCCGTCAGGGAGCTTTACGGGGACAGTTCTATTAGTTTTATAACTGTCCATTATTTTTTTTGCTAACTCGTCCCGTCGTCCTGTTGCCATTTCCAGGTCCTTCTCCTCGATTTTCCATATCTCGTCTTTCAGGGTTTCGCTCGAGACATCGATGAGACCGCTATTGATGGTCTGTTCTGCAATCGAGATATAGATGGGGATGGTATACCACTGCGGTTCGTACTGGGCAGACCACGCGACATGCATCATGGGACCGGCTTTCGTGGGGAAATCTTCTTCTACCACATCGGTTGTCATTGTGCGAAGATTAATGAAGTTTCCTTCCTTAACCTGTTCCCAGGGCCACCTGAGGTGCAGTCCTGTAGGATACGCCCGCAGCTTGTTTTCTTCCAGCGTCCATGGCAGAAGGTCGATAGTGACGAGACCAGAAATTTCCGGTATCGACACCATGTAGTACCTGGCTTTCGATAAGAAAAACCAGAGTACTACGCCGATGGTCCAGGTCCAAATGGACAATTCATCCCATCCGGTGAACCAGCGTACGAACAAGAACACAAGGTACACGATGGCAAACGCCACCAATACTGCGAAGAAGAGCGAGAGAGCTTTTACCCCTCGTCCGTCCTCGAACGTCCTTTTTATTTCCTTTGCGTCCAAGTGGGCGCTCATGTAGGGTTCCTCTAAAAATTGTCGAAGAAACAAAATCGAATCTGGTTGAAATTCAAGCATAGAAATGCTAAAAAGTCAAGCAAGCAGAACGGCATTTAGCGGCGCAAGATAAGGCGCGTGGTAGGATAGACGAATCGGCGTAGTAGCCAAAATCAGGTAGTGTTGAAGATCGGCGTAGTGGCCACGTGTGCATGAGCGAAGCGAAAAAGAGAACGACGAGGGACCCGTCCCGTTCGCGGCGATGTCATGACATACGAGGGTTACGCGAAGAGTTAAGTATGGCGTAGTGGCCAAGTGGTAAGGCGAGGGACTGCAAATCCCTTATACGCGGGTTCGATTCCCGCCTACGCCTCAAGTAATCCGAAGGGGTTACTGGCGTTGGAGCGAGCGAACTGCTTCGCTCGCGTCGGGAATCGAAAGCCGGAGTATGCCGAAAGGCTACGAGGCGGGGTTGCGGCCGAGCGAAGCGAGAGCTGTAACCGATTCCCGCCTACGCCTCTGCTCGGGTGGCGGAATTGGTAGACGCAGTCGACTTAAGATCGGCCGCCGAAAGGCATGAGAGTTCGATTCTCTCCCCGAGCACAATTTTTAAAACGCAGGATTTCTGCTATTATCTTTTCTATTCCGCCCATAGCTGTTTTGGCAGGTCTTACAGTTTTACGTTAAGGCGATCCGGAACGCGGAATGCAGACAAAATATCCGCCCATAGCTCAGTTGGTAGAGCAGTTGCCTCTTAAGCAAACGGTCGCAGGTTCGAATCCTGCTGGGCGGACAAGCACGGAGTGATTGGCCGCCCAGAGCGACCAAACTGCTTTGGTCGCGTCAGGATTCGAAAGACTTTTCCATATTTAGCGAAGCTAAATGGGAAAAGTACCCGCGGCGGTAACCGAGAATCCTGCGGATTAAAAACACCCGGGCGAGTAGCCGAATTGGTATAGGCGCGCGGCTTAGAACCGCGTTCCGCAAGGAGTGTGGGTTCAAGTCCCACCTCGCCCACAACGTATGTGCCCGTTAGGCACGTTTTCCTGCCTTGGCAAAAAGAAAACGCCGTGGTGAACGGCGTCCCGGCTCGCCATCACGGCCAAAACCGATTGATTGCGTTCGCAATCTTTCGGTAAGCAGCTTGATAGCGACGACCGGGCATTCGGCTCGTGAGCCGCGGTAGCTTCTTCAGAACTTCTTTCTTGAGCGCTTTTTCCTTCTTTTTGAGAGCCTCAAGCTGTTTTAGAAGTTTCTTTATTTCCTTTACTACCTTGGCGGTATTCGTCATGACTCCTCCTTATGTGGTCGCCGTCCGAGAAATTCAGCCGGCCACCAATACGGAGGAATCGAGGACTCTAGCTACATAAAAGCACATATTGACAATTTGTCAAGGGAGCGGGTGGACGTGGGGACGTAAAAACGGACCAGCGTGTCAGGCTGCTTTCTTTTCTCTCGAGGCCGCTTTTTGAGCGAGCTCTTTAATCATGTTGCTAAGAGTGCGGGCTTCCTCGCGGTTTTCCCTTATCCAGGTTTCAACGTCGTCGACGTACGCCCACTATTTTTTAGAGATTTCGTCGAGCCGCTGGCGGCCCTTCTCGCCCTTGTCTATTTCGAAAGCGAAAAAGGGGAGCGTACGGTATTTCATTTTCTCTTTCACGTAGTCGCGAAAGTCGGCGAGCCGCCGACGCGCGAACTCAAGCGCCTGCGTTTCTCTCTCTTCCGGAAGGACAGTGATGAAAATGGTGGCGCGCTTCAAGTCCTTCGAGACCTCGGCGCGGGTGACGGTGATGAGGGCGGTGCGGTTCGATTCCATGGCGAGGAATTCCGCCGCCACGCGCTTCAGGTGTTCCTCGGCTTTTTCTCCGCGATGGGTATTTGCTCGTTCCATTCCTGCCTGGCTGGGTTCGGCACAACTACGATATATCGTAGTTGTGCGATTTTACTTTTCGACGACGATGAACGGCTCGATGATGTCGCCTTCGGCGATGTCCATCTTCGCTTCGATAAGGAGGCCGAATTCCTTGCCTTCGCCGACCTCTTTCGTTTTCAGCTTCTGGCTCTGGAGCTCGAGGATTTTGCCGCGGGCTATCTCGAAATCGCGCCGGAGAATCTTCGCCTGTGCGCCGGTCGCAAGCGCGCCGCTCTGGACGCGTCCGCCCACCACCTGCCGGTCCTTCTCGCGGCTGAAAACGCGGAGGATTTTGGCGCGGCCGAGCGTTTCCTCGACCGCCACTTTGGGCTTCCTTTTCTTCGCTTCCTCGGCGAGCCACTCGGCCATCTTGTAGATGACATCGAACATCGAGATGATGATGCCGCTCCGCTCGGCGAGGTCTCTC
Organism: bacterium; assembly: GCA_030699625.1. Taxonomy (GTDB): domain Bacteria; phylum Patescibacteriota; class Minisyncoccia; order Phycocordibacterales; family VMEP01; genus JAUYLU01. The sequence goes on along the minus strand of JAUYLU010000062.1, from coordinate 592 downwards.
GCCTTCGGCTCGACCTTCACGCCGAAGCCGAGCACGATGGTGCCGACACTTCCGAGTGCCACCTTGACGTCTGACTCGGTGACGGGGCCGATGCCTTTCTGCACTATCTTCAGGACGACATTCTCGACGCTCACCTTGCCGATTTCCTTTTCCACGGCCTCGAGCGTGCCCTGGGTGTCCGCTTTGATGGAGAGCGGTATCACTTTGATGAGCGCCGCTTCTTCTTCGGTGAGCTCCTTCGCCTCCCGCATCGCCGCTTTCGGCGCGGCCTCTTTCCATTCGGCCGCCGCCCGTTCGGCGTCCTTTTTCGTGTCGAATGCGCGGAAGGCCGCCCCGACGCGCGGCACTTCCGAGAATCCCGCCATGAAAACCGGCGTGCCGGGGGTGGCGCGCCCGAGGGGCTTCCCCAAAAAATCTTCCATGATGCGGACGGGGGAGACGCTTCCCTCGATCGCCATGCAGTTCCCTTTCTCGAGCGCGCCGTCCTTGACGATGAGGGCGCCCGAGATGCCGCGCTTCGGGTCCATGTGCGATTCGATGACGATGCCTTCCGCCGGCTTCCCGGGGTCGGCGGTAAGCTCTTCGAGTTCCG
>JAUYLU010000061.1 GCA_030699625.1 bacterium | reverse complement strand
AGACCACCCAAGGGGGCTTTTGCTTTCGGGTATGAACAGCGTAGTCACCTTTTTCACCCATGACGGTCTCCTTATGGTCTTACAGCACGCGGGAGTCCCTCTTCCAACTCTGCCCCGGCCCGCATTCACGCTCCTCGTGCATTCGCCGGGAGAATTCCTGTCTACCGTGCGGGAGTTTACGGCAACTTCTTTCGTCGCAGTCCTCATCGCGCGCTTGTGGTGGATAGCCGTGACAGTTCTCTTCGCAATTGGTAGCATCATCTTTGTGCGGCGGCGCGGCCTTTCGGCAAAAACGGCGTTCGCGTTCATGCTCATCCTCTATTTCCTCGTCACCACGCCCCTGAACGGCCTTGGCGTGAACGCCCGCTTCCGGATGCCCGTAACACCCCTCATTCTTGCCTTTGCCGCCTATCCTTTTTTCAGAAAACGTGAAGAAACTGTCTATCGTCATCCCTTGCTATAACGAATCGAAGACCATCCGCGAGCTTCTGCGGCGCGTGGAAAGCGCGCCCATGCCGGGATGGCAGCGCGAAGTCATTATCGTGGACGATGGCTCGCGTGACGGCACGCGTGACATTTTGAAGGGCTACGCTTCCCGAATGAAGGTGATTTTTCAGGCGGTGAACGGCGGCAAGGGGACCGCGGTTCGCCGTGGCCTCAAGGAGGCGACGGGGGAGTATGCCCTCATCCAGGACGCCGATCTTGAGTACGACCCGGGGGAGATCAAAGACCTCCTCGCCGTCGTCGATAGGAGCGAGGCGGACGTGGTGTACGGCTCGCGGAACATCCATCCGACGAAGCGGGAGGGCTTTCTCATTTCCCGAGCGGGCGTGTGGTTCATCACCAAGCTCATGAATGTGCTCTACGGTCTTTCACTCACCGACGCGTGGACGTGCTACAAGCTTTTCCCGCGCGAGGCGGGACCTGATTTCAGCGCAGGCCATTTCGAATCGGAACTTCTCTTCACTGCCGCGCTGGCGCGGCGCGGGTACCGTTTTGCGGAAGTAGCGATTTCGCATAATCCTCGGCTCATAGCGGAAGGCAAGAAAATACGCTATCGGGACGGCATTTACGCCATCCTCGTGATCCTTTTGGACCGCCTTGCGCATCTTCGAAAATCCGATGTTCGGTTTGCCCAAGCGGTTCCCGTGCCGGTGGTGTGCCCCCTCTGCAAGGGCGCCCTTCCCCGCAATAAAGAGGGGTATATCTGTCCTGCCCATGGCGTATTTCCCATCGATTGGCAAAACCGGCCGCTCTTGATCGAGGAAAGCATGCGGCACTATCAGGGAGAAGAGCATTTGTCGGGAGTGAATTGGCTCAAATCGTTCTTGAAACAGTTTCCCCTCGTCTACTACGGCATTTGGCACGTATTCTGCCCGGTGCTCATGGTCGCGAACGGACCGCGGAAGATACGGCGATTTGTGGAAAAAGGAACTCCCATCTTCGATATCGGCTCGGGCCCGGAACGATTGGGGGAAGAGTTCGTCAATGTGGATGCGTTCCCGTTTCCCGGCGTCGACATCGTGGCCGACGCGGCACGGCTCCCGTTCAAGGACGGCTCGATTGCGGCGGTTGTCACCGAATCCATGCTCGAGCATGTGGCAGACGCGGAAACGGTGGCGAGCGAGATGATGCGCGTGCTTCGGAAGGGTGGAGTGCTCTACGCGAGCGCCCCGTTCATTCACCCGTACCACGCGTCGCCCGACGATTTCAATCGCTGGACCATCAGCGGCCTTAAAAAATTGTTCTCCGGCCTGGAAATAGTGGAATCGGGCGTTCGCTCGGGTCCGTGGAGCGCCTTTTTAATGTTTCTCGCGTACTATCTCGGCATCATTTTCTCGTTCGGTTCAAAAAAAGCCGCGCCGTTCCTTGCGCACGTATTCATGCTCGCGCTCGGGCCGTTCAAATATCTCGATTTTTTTTTCATGCATCTCCCCGGAAGCGATGCGGTGGCGGCGCACCTCTACGTCATTGGCAGAAAACGATAGATCATGGCTGACACTCCTCCGCTTTACGTGCCACCCGATGCGGTTAAATTCATCCTCTTCCAACGGACGCAGTATCTCTTTTTCCGTCGGAACCCGTTCATGCGGCGGCTGGCGTCTTTTTTACCGCGCCGCCTCGCATATGCGCTCGAGACGCTTTTCACAAAATTTGACGCCCTGGTTTCCCTTGAAGCGCGGGCAGCGAAAAAGCGCATCATCGAGCTTTTCAGTGAAGAGATGCATAGGGAATATCAGGAATTACGTTCCCATTTGCCCGAGAGGGTTGCTGCTATCCTCGATGTTGGCTGTGGGATCGGGGGCATTGACGCGTTCCTTGCAAAGCACTACGAGCATTCGTGTCCCGCTATCCACCTTCTCGACAGGACTGAAATGCCTCACAAGGTGTACTATGGCATCGAAAAGAAAGCATCATTCTATAATTCGCTTGCGCTCGCCAAAAAATTCCTTGTCGGTAATGGCGTAAAAGAGGAGCAGATCATCACGCAGGAGGCAAACGATGATAACCGCATAAGTATCGATGGCAGGTTCGATCTCGTAGTATCGCTTATCTCCTGGGGATTCCATTACCCCGTTTCGACTTACCTCGATCAGGTATATGAAAAAATGAATCCGGGCGGCGTGCTTATTATCGATGTCCGCAGGGTTCCCCAGCATGACAGCATGGAGGAAATAAGAAAAAAGTTTGGGAATCTTGAGGTGATCCGTGCTGCGGGGAAGCACGCGCGAGTGGTGGCAAGAAAGACCTAAAAATGCACGAGCGTGCAGTATTTGTTCTCAAAATAGTCCCTTTTCTCTTTGTAGTATGCCCAGTCGATGGGCAAGCGGGAGAGAACGATATGCGGGATATTGCCATAGTAGGCGGCGAAGTTGCCGAAGCTCGAGTCCGAGCCTAGTACGGCATCGCATGAGGCGATAATAAAGAGGTCCTCGGCCGCATTATTCCCGCTCATAAATACATTCAATCCTTCAAATATCTTTTTTTCCACGTGGCCATCAGAAGTGACGATGAAGGCGGTTTTTGATGGATCAAGCTTTTCCTCGCGCAAGTATTCGTCGATAATCTCTCGCGCCCGCGCCGCCTTGACGAAGTAGCGCCCACCCTTGAAAGTCCGATAGTCGCCCTGGCGGATATGAACCCCGATGAGACGAGAATAATTCCGACGTATTTCAGCGACACACGTTTCCACGACTCTTCGTGTGCGTGCATTTGGCCGAAAGTAGGTTCGAATGTCTTCACGATATCTGACGATTCCCTTGGGGTTCCTGAAAAGCCAGCCGTCGAAGTAAAGGGTATGAGCTATCGTTTTTTCTTTTCCGTCGAAGGCGGCGGGGGTGTTTGGGGAGGGGGGAAGATAGTAGGGGCCGTCTTTATCCGCCGAGGTGCCTGAGGAAACGAGGGAACGGTCCTTAAAGAACCGAACAGCAAGCACGAAAATCTTATACCATTTTCTCCACAGGGGAATAAGCACGTGTTCGGGCAACGCACGGCGTAACGGAGCGAGCGGCAAGAAGAAAAAGAGCTCGATAAGCGGATTGCCCACCGGAATGTCGAAATAATGATGGTACTCGAAAAACGAATAATTGCGGCACTCGATATTTCGTTCCCGCGCGTAAGCAAAGACGCTTATATAGTTCCAGAGCTGGTTTGCGAGTTGGCCCTGGACACCCCACGAGGGAGCATGCTGTAGAATAACCGCCCGTTTCATTGTTTTTTGAAGTGATAAAGGCCTGTGCCGAATCCTTTGGCAGGATTGTACGAATCAAAGAGCGACTTTCCGTAAACGTACTTTTCTTCAACCAGCGTGAGCGGTTCAAAGAGCTCGAGCACGTATTCACGGGTGAAGGCGCGATGGGCATTGAAGTAGACCTTGTTCTCTTTGTCGACTGGCACGGAAACATAGAGAGAGCCCCCTCTGGCGAGGACTCGTACGAGTTCTGCCGCCGCTTTTTCGGAACCGCTCGTATCGAGATGGTCGCCGTAGCGGCCAAGGCCGATATGTTCAATGACACAGAGCGAAGAGAGCGACAAGAACTCGTTGTCCTTGAAAGGAAGACGCTCTATGCTTCCTGTAACGAACGAAAGCCCCGGCAAGGTCACAGGAAGCGGACGGATGTCAACCAAGGTCGTTGGGACGAACTGCGAAACGATTCCTACGAATTCCGCCTGTGAACCGACGTCACAGTGACGCTCGGGACGCGCCGTGAACACTTTCTTGGCACACCAGGTATTCTGATAGAAATAGACGGGGTCAAGCGGGGTATGGTCTGTGTCATCGAAAAGGCGGGGATAGAGGTCGGCCGTTCTGAGTGCGAGGGCGGCATTGGGGGGCAGTTTTCTGTAACGTCGATATGAACGGAAAAAAAAGAAGAGAGCCTTTATCTTGTCAGAAATACCATGTTTGTCGAAAAGATTCCTTCCACTCACGACAAGATATTTGAGTAAGGAAATCCGTTTCAGTTGTTCGCGCAGCACCATGTGGTTGTTTTACTTTCGGAACTTGAGTGAATCAGCGCCCTTCGGCGTGGTCCATTCGCCCGATGCGGCCTCGAACTTGAGGCGCGTTGCACGACATACCATGACCGAGCGGAACGGCGAGACATATCTCTCCATGACCTCGAATCCAGCCAAGCGAAGCATAGATCCAAGCGTGCTCGGAGTGAGACCCCAGAACCAGTTGCCGTACCCGCTTTCCGGTTCGTACGGCCCGGTGATGGCTTTTTGGCTGCCGATGTGGCGATTCCATATCTTTCTCTGGGAATCAGAAAGAAAAGGATAAAAAACCGCGCCGTTGCGAATCCCGGGTAATTCGGGGATGGACGCGGTGTTCAGAATGAGCGTTCCCCTGCAGATGGAACGCAGCCGGGTAAGGAGATGGAAGGGATCCGGAGTATGGTAGAGGACCCCAGAACAGAAAACGACGTCGCATTCCCCGATCTTACCGGTGGTGGACGCCAAATTGACGTCGCCTTCGATGAATTCGACCTTTGAATTTCTGCGCGCCTTCTCCGCGATGAATTTCTCGCTTGCCGGGTATACGTCGACTGCCACCACGCGCGTTGCCCCGCTCTCTTCGGCGAGAAAAGAGTTGCCGCCATCAATTCCCCAAAGGGCGCCGATATCGGCGAACGATCCTCCTCCAGCGTATTTCTTTATAAGGGTGCCGTTGTCGAAGAGGTCATCCGCGCCGCCGCAATCGAAGATTTTGTTTAATTTGCGAAAGATCCTTTTGAGGAAAGGGTGGTTTAAAGCGAGCACTCTGAGCTTATAGAACAGCATCTTTAAAACATGAATTCCGGTTTTCTCTCGGCATTCTTCTTCTTTATCCAACGCTCGGCAATATCGACAAGAGCGGGCCATTCTGCCTCGAATGCCTTTTTGACGGAAGGCTTATGAGCGAAGCCCATCCTTAACTTATTCCGCAATATTTTCCATTTTTTGAGGAAGTAGGGATCAGGGTCTTTGTCGAAATAGAATTTTGTCAGCCGTTCGGTCAGATTTTTCGTGCGCTCCATATGGACGATGCTGACGCTCTGGGGATTCGAGATATTCACGTATGAATACCCGGTGTACCAGGCGATCTTCGTCCTACCTTTGCTGACACGGAGCGAAAATTCGATATCGGGACCCGGAAAGAGGGGATTCCAAAAACCGATAATCGGAAGGGATGAACGTCTGAACATAACGCCCAAGTCGCAGAAGTAAAAAGGCGTATGATCCTTCTGCCACTCGCGGTATTCCGTCTCGTAATTGAGCGCTCTGACGATCTGAAGGGGGTCCGTTTCCCGTTCTGTGCGGGAAGGGTTGTTGAGCGAACCCCCTTCGGTATTGACGAGATCAATCTCCGGATGCGCAAGCATAAACGATTTGCATTCCCCGATGACGCCATAATCAAATGCGTCGTCATCGGAGAGATACTTGAGAAAGGTCCCCCTCGAGGCTAGTACCAATTTGTTTAAGGCGTGTGCGAGGCCGAAATCCGGTTCAGAGACGTAATAATCTATCAGTCCCTCCCGCTTCAGTTCGGCAAGGTACTCCGGCGTGCCGTCCGTCGAGGCGCCGTCAGCCACAAGGATCTCCTCGTCCGGCTTTTTGGCGGCGATGAGTTTTTCGAGCCCGATTTTGAGATACGGAAGTTTATTCCGGGTCGCGATAATGTATGAAAGCGCGATGTTCTCGGCCATATGGTTATAAGAGGAATTCTATCTTTTTCCCTTCGTTCACCCGCGTGAGCCACGCGCTCGCCCCGGCGTATAGCTCTTCCCATGAGCCGTCGGAGATGGTCTTTTTCCCGTGCGCGGCGAGCGTCTCGCGGAGGTCTCGGAACGGTTTTTTAAGGGCAATAAGGAGCGGTGACGGCGGATCTTCGCCCAAATAGAATTTACGGAGCCGGAGCGCCTCTTCCCGCATACGCGCGAGATTTTTCATGGTGACTCCTTCCGGCACTCGGATAAAGACGAAGGAAGGGGCGCGGCACCAAGCGAGCTTGGCTTTGCCGGCCGTCGAACGAAAGGTGTACTCGGCATCGGCGTTCTTGAAAGAGAGGTCCCAGAATCCGAGGAGGGGGAGAGACGATCTTCGGAACATGAGCCCGAGCACGGCGAACTCGAACGGCGTGCGATCCTTTTTCCATTTCAAAAAATTCTCCTCATATCCTTCGACGGGACGGAGGACTTGTGTGTGGGGCGTATCGTGTTTATAAGATCCTCCATTCATGCCTAAGATGTCGATCTCCGGATGCTCGAGCATGAAGTTTTTTGACGCTTCAATGGCGGGATAGTGATAGGCATCATCGTCGTTAATGATCTTGATGAGCGTTCCCTTGGCGAAAAGGAAGAGCTTGTTTAAGGCATGGGACTCGGCATAGTCGGGTTCGGAAATATAAAAATCTATTTTGCCCTCCCGCTTCAGTTCGGCAAGGTACTCCGGCGTGCCGTCCGTCGAGGCGCCGTCAGCCACAAGGATCTCCTCGTCCGGCTTTTTGGCGGCGATGAGTTTTTCGAGCCCGATTTT
>JAUYLU010000038.1 GCA_030699625.1 bacterium | reverse complement strand
AAGGACGGGACTTTGTGGCATATTCGCCCGCTTTGGATATATCAACGGTGGGCAAATCCATACAGGATGCTCAAAAAAAGTTCGAAGCGCTGAGCGGCCTTTTCATCGACGAGATAGTAAAAGCGGGGACGTTCGAGGAAGTGCTTACGGAACTTGGATGGAAGAAGGGGCAAAAGCAGTTCACTCCTCCGCAGGTCGTCGCCAATAAATCCATTGAAATCAAAATTCCCGCTTTTGTCTGATGCCTCGCTTAAGGCGCGTTCATTGGAAAGAATTCGAGAAATTCCTCTTTTTTATCGGTTGTAAATTCACCAGAGAGACGGGGGATCATCGAGTGTATTGGAAGGAAAAAATCAAGCGACCGGTGATAATCCCGAGAAGCAAAAGCCTGCCTGAATTCATCATTCTCAACAACCTCCGCACACTTGGCATTTCAAAGAAAGAATATTTAGATTTTATGGAAGGGAGTAAGTAATTTCTCTCTTTATATGTCATTACTGTAGCCTAAACGTATTGTTTACGTCTCCTCTGTCATGCATCACACCACCGACCATGACACCATACGCGGCTGGATAGAGGAGCACGGCGGGAAGCCCGCGCTTGTGCGCGGCGTGCCGGAAGAGGGGGACGGCACGGGGCTTCTCGAAATCGCCTTTGGCGGCCTCACCCGCGAGGAATTCGAGATTATTTCGTGGGAGGACTTTTTCGGACGGCTCGAGAGCGGGAACCTCGCCTTCGTCTACGACGAGCTCGCCCCGCCCGGCCAGGCGGGCGAATACAAATTTTTGGACCGCGAGCAGGCCAAGCTCGAATACGGCGAATTGGAAAAAGAGGCGAACGACCTTCCCGATTCTGGAGACGTGCCCGCCCTCATAGACAATCTCGAGGAGGATATGAAGTGATAAATAACAAGTAGCAAGGGACTAGGGGCAAGGGACAAACAACAGATAACTAATAACGAAAACAAGAGGAAAAAGTCCGTGCTACAATCGAATCTCATGCAGCCTGCGCTCTCCATCAAAAATCTAGAGAAAACCTACGCCTCCGGCACGCACGCCCTTAACGGCGTCTCGCTCGAGGTGCCCTCGGGCGATTTCTACGCGCTCCTCGGGCTCAAGCAGAAAAACAATAAAAAAAGCCGCATCGGCTGAACATCAGTCGATGCGGTTCCCTGTTTCGGGGTCAAGGCCGAAAAAGCCTCTCCAGCCGGGATGCCACCTTCTCATGTCTTCCGCAAGCTCCTCGGTGTCCTTTTTGTCTTTTTCCCAGACCATAAAGCACATTCGGAGCGTGGTTTCCGAGACGGTGCGCGTGAGGCTGAAGCAGCGGTAGGGGCGAAGGTGCACCGTGTGCTTGCCGTCCCTTCGCCGTTCAAGGGCGGCGATGACCCACATATGCTGGAGACCAACCTCCACCCATACCTGGCCGACGCCGAGGATAACTCCGCCGCGTGGGCCGTATTTCGGCGGCCGGTGGCCCCGCGGACGTTCTCCTCCGATGTCCGCCGGCTTGTAGCAGCGAAAACTGCGGATGCCGTTTTCCATGTACCAGCCTGGCCGCTCGCCTTTCACCCGAAGGATGCGCTCGCGGCGTTCCTTCCCGCGGCGGCGCGTTTCTTCGGCTTTCTTCTTTCTCGCCGCGGCGAGGTCGATGATAGTGCCCATGGGGCCTCCCTTGTCGCTCGTTGAACAAACCTCCCTCTTTCTAGCAGGTTTGTCCGCGTGCTTCAAGGCGTATGGCGCGCAGGGCTCGTCCGTCTAGGTAACGTCGAGCTTTATCAGCGTTTTTAATGGGTAGCAACACTATGGCAACCATCGTGAATCCAGTGCACGTGCAGAAGTTTTTGAAAGGAGCCAAGTACCCGTGCTCGAAGGAGGACCTCATGAAGACCGCCGAGGCGGAGGGAGCGGGCAAGGACGTAGTCGAGACGATACGGAGCATTCCCATGGAGCGCTTCAATTCGCCGAACGACGTCTCGGAAGGCATCGGAAAGATAAAAAGGGACTCCGATATCGGGGAGGGCGAGGCGGCGGACATCGCCTGAGCCCGCGGCAAACGAAAAAGCCCCGGAATGGGGCTTTTTCGTTTACATTGCGCGCGCGGGCGAGATGGGGGAAAATAGAAAGCGATGAAACAGACATTTCTCATACTCATCGTTTTGCTGCTCCTCCTTCTCGGTGCCAGTTTATGGACGAGTCAAAGGGGGCCCGGACCTTCCCTCTCCGGCACGATCAACGGCACCGTGCTTTTGGGACCCATCTGCCCGGTCATGCGCGTGCCGCCCGAGCCGGGATGCGACGACAGGCCCTACGGGGCGCAGCTCGTTCTCACCACAAACGACGGGGCGCGCGTCGTCAAAACGTTCAGTTCCGGCGAGGACGGGAAATTCAGCATCGAAGCGCCGCCGGGCGAGTATGCCATACGCTCCGCCGCCGCGACGAACCTCCATCCGTACTGCGCGAGCAGGGAAACGATACGGGTGAGCCAGGGTGCCGCCACGGAAACCATCATCTATTGCGACACCGGCATCAGATAATAGTGGATAACCACCCGGCTTTCCGGTGGTAGAGTGTGGTTATTATGATGTACGGCAATAATTGGTGGGGCGGCATGGTGGAGGGATTCCCGCTTTGGGGATTCACCCTCCTTCCGCTCCTTGCGCTCTGGAGCGTTTTCTGGAAAGGGCTCGGCCTCTGGCACTCGGGGCGGCGCGGGCGGTACTGGTGGTTCGTCATCATGCTCGTGGTGAACACGGCGGGGATACTCGACATCATCTTTCTCTTCGCCATTCTCAAGCTCAAGTTCGCTGACCTCTTCAGCATGCGCACGGACGCCTCTTCGGAGGGACCGCGCGCGGACGGAACCCAGTGACACAAAAAGCCCCTCGCCAGACGGCGGATGGGGCTTTTTACGTTGGCGTTTTTGTTTTTCTATAATAATTCCCTTCCGGAAATGACCGAACTCGCGTCTTCGGCGATGTCGCGCGTCGAAGCGTACTCGTCGTCCTGCTTCATGAGGAGCCACGATTTTCCGCGCACGTCTTCCTTGCGCTTCATTTTGATGAGGGCGAAGCGGCCTTTCAATTTTTTTCCAAAAAGAATGAAATCGAGGCGGCCTTTCCGAAGGCCCTCTTTCAGTTTCTCCCGGCTTTCCTCCGGATCGTCCACCACGTCGGCGCTATGGTAGAGCCCGTGGTCCCAGACGATGACCTCGCCCGCGCCGTAGTTCCCCTTCGGGATGGTCCCTTCGAAGTTCAGGTAGTCGAGCGGATGGTCCTCGGTCATCATGGCGAGGCGCTTTTCTTCGGGATCGAGCGAGGGGCCTTTCGGCACCGCCCAGCTTTTGAGGACGCCGCCCTGCTCGAGGCGGAAATCGTAGTGGAGACGCGAGGCCTTGTGCTTCTGGACGACGTAGCGGAGATTTTTCCCGGTCTTGAGCTTCGGGCGTTTCTTGCCCACGTCCTTTTCGCCCGTTGGCTCGGGCGTCCGGTCGAACTTCCTTTTTCTTTTGTATTCGGTGAGCGCCATGAGGCGACAATGACTAATGACCGATAACTAATAGCTGCATAATCGGGACTTTACTGAATTATATCCGTGTTACGCACGTATTATAGGAGGACGCGGCGCCGCCTCGTCTCTGTCAGCATGGCGGCGAGGCGGTGGTTCGCGAAGCCTTCGAGCGCGCCTGATATCCACATTCCAACATTCTTGAGAATGTTGGAATGTGGTATGTTGACTGCATGAAGACAGCACGGCAATTGGAGCGACATTTCAAAGGCATCGCCAACCATCGGCGTATTGAGATTCTCTCGCTTGTGGGAAGGGAAGAGGGCCTCGCGCTCGAGGATATAGCCGAAAAGCTCGCGTGCAACATCAAGACTGTTTCCGAGCATACACGGCGTCTCGTGCAGGCCGGGTTGCTCGATAAAAAGCATCAAGGCAGACAAGTGGCGCATGCCCTTTCCCCGTACGGCAAGCGCATGCTGAAACTAATAACAACATTCTCACATTCTTGAGAATGTGAGAATGTTGTGAACTAAGCATGGAGTTCCTATCGGAAATCACGATGTTGCCGGTACACATCGGCGCCGTACTCGCCACGCTCGCGGTGGTGCTCTATGCCGACCACCTCGGCTTTCAATACTTCCGCGGCAGGCGGCAGACCCTTGACGGGCGGCTCATGTTCCGGCTCCACCGCACGGTGTGGGCGGGGCTTATCGTCATAATGGCCACCGGTTTTATCATGTTCTGGCCGGCCCGCGAGACCTACCTTTCGTACGCGCCGTTTTTGACGAAGATGGGATTCGTCGCCATTATCGTCGTGAACGCTTTTTTCATCGGGAAGCTCCTCCCGCTCGCCTCGGGGCGGCCGTTCGCGGCGCTTACCGAGGGGGAGAAGCGGAAGCTCCTCGTTTCAGGGGCGTTTTCCTCCATCGGCTGGGTCGGGGCCCTCTCTGTGGCCCTCTGGTACCTCGGTTACGAATGGACGGATATCCTTTTCGGATAAAGTCTGCCTGCCGGCTGGCAGGGGTTGACATGAAAGCGCCGTATATGTAGCATCTCGAAATCGGCCTCCTAGGGCCGGTTTCATTTGTGCCCTGTCTGCCGCCAGGCAGGCCTTAGGCGCAGGTGAGTTGTACCTTCCCCAACCATCCTGAAAGGGAGATTGCATGAAACAGCTTCAAGCCGCACTCGTCGCCGTGAATCTGGGCAGCAGCGTCTCCGCAGACCTCCAGAAGAAGCTCGGCGGTTCGCTCGTGATCGACGCCAACTCGCTTCCGGGCACTTCCTGGACGCCGCTCCACGGCCAGGCCTCCGACGGCACCGTGGTGAACAGCCCGCGCGTCATCGAGGTCGGCGAGACCACCATCCTCCAGGACGAGGAGCAGGTCCAGACCATCGGCATGGCGACCTCGGCGTTCGAGGTGGCCTGCGCGCAGTACCTGAAGGGCGTGCGCGGCTACAAGGTCACGCCGCCGCAGAAGTAACGGCGCGTCCATCGCGCGACAGCCCCCTCCTTGACCGGAGCGGGGCTTTTTCATTTTCTAAACGCATTTTTTTTTGCCATCCTTGCAAAACCCGACGGGAAGCATACACTGCCCACAGAACCAACTGATCAAATTTTCAACCTGAAAGGAGGGCCCGATGCATGGGCACTACGGTCATCGCTGAAGGGAAACTCGAGCCTGCGAAAGCGGGCGAGAAGTACGACATACGGAGCACCGGCACAAAAAGGGCCGCATTCTGCCGCGAAGGCGCGACGCCCGCCGAGGGAGTCATCCATTTCGGCGAAGGAGAAGAAGCGCTTCTCACCCTCTCGTCCGTACCGCGCGCGGCGCGGCACGAGTTCATGATCGGCGAAAACGAGCCCGCCGAACTCCACAAAAGCGCGGAGGGGCGATGGCAGCTCCATTTCGTGGAGCGGCGGAACACGAAGGTTTCGCTCTACCGCCTCGCCGACATGGGCATCAAAGCGGAGCTCGCCTCTCCGGCGCTCCGGTCGTTCGTGAGGGCACGGAAGGACGAGGGCAAAAGGGAAAAGGCATTGGCCGGCCGCTCCGCGCGACGCGCCCTCAGAAAAAGAACGAGTGAAAAGAACAAGAGCCCCGCATGACGCGGGGCTCTTTTAATTGGTCCATGAAACGAAACCGTGACGGACGTCTTATTTTCCAGAACGGCGGCCCCTCCGCGGTTTCCGCGGAGGCCACACCGAACTCGCAGCGGACATATCCTTCTCCGCAAACGTCTAGTATCATATGAGTCCTGTTAGAGATAAGCCTTTGGCAATGGCACATTGCCAAAGGCTTACAGGAACGCATACAATCAATAGTATGAAAGAAGAATTTAAAATTAATCGTAGGAAAACGCTTTTTTTGCAGAAAACGAGCGTTCCTTATCTCTAACAGGATGGGCCATATGAGCCTCGGAAAAGAGCTCGGCGCGCTACTCGCCCTTGTCTTGGCATTTTTCGTCGTCGCCTTCATCATTCCCGCGCCGCTCACCGCGCCCGAGACGCCGGGCGGGCAGGGAGGCGCCGCCGACTATGCGGCGACCGGCATGCTTGCGGCGAGCCTCTATCTCGAGGGGAAGACGCTCGGCGTCGCGGTGACGCCGCTTCAGGTGCTCGAGGACAGCCGCTGTCCCGTCGACGCCACCTGCATCCAGGCGGGCACGGTGCGCGTCAAAGTGCGAGTAAGGAGCGCGCTCACGGAGAGCATCGTGGTTATGGCGATTGGCGACGCCTTCGAAACCGAGTCGGAAAAGATCGAATTCGTCGACGCCGAGCCGCCGCCGCGCGCAGGTGTTTCCATCCCGCCTGCGGACTATATTTTCAATTTTAAAATTTTACGGAAGGTAGGCGGCGAATTCTAAGCATTTGAAAGAAACCACTTCGGGCCGCGTCAGGGGTGCCATGGTCCTGTTAGAGGCCGCGGTCGCGATCTATAACAGGGGGATGTAGAGGATAGGCAGAAAATTATTTGGTAATAACTTGGCAAACCGCGGGCGACCGCGACCTGCCTCTAACAGGATGGAGACCATGGAAAAACTCAAGGACGCGCTCGACGACCTCGACAAGAAGATAGAGACGCTCGGCCGCGAGGCCAGGGACGAATGGCAGGGGAAGGTGCGCGACCTCAAGGAGAAGCGCGACGACCTTAAGCGCCGCTTCGAGGCGGCGCGGGAAGGGGGCGAAGACGCCTTAGGACGCGCGAAGGACGATTTCAAAAAGGGCCTTGCGGACCTGCGCGCCGCGTACCAGAACCTGCGCGACCGGATGTAGAGAGGCGCCGCCTTGCGGCGTTTGCAGCCGTTGATATTCGGGAAATTAAGGAGAATTGAAATGAAACGGGGGAGGGATGCGTCTACCCTTATGCACGATGTCCTCGCGCGTCATCCATTTCGAAATAAACGCCCAAGACCCGCCCCGGGCGGTCGAATTCTATAAAGCCGTGTTCGGCTGGCAGATTAGCAAGCGGGACGGCCTGGGGGAATACTGGAACGTCATGACGGGCAAAGAAGGCGAACCGGGGGTGAACGGGGGCATTATGCGCCGCACGAGCGGCGCTCCCGAAGCAGGCGATCCCGTGAACGCCTACGTCTGCGTGGTGGGGGTGGAGGACGTCGACCTCGCGCTCGAGAAAGTGGCGGCGAACGGCGGCATCCTTATGGTTCCCGCCATGGCGGTGCCCGGCGTCGGCTGGCTCGCCTACTGCAAGGATACCGAGGAGAACCTTTTCGGGGTGCTCGAAAACGACCCGGACGCGCTCTAGCGTCCGGGTCGTTCCTATTCGGGTTCTGGCCGCGCATTATCAATTTTTAGAAAAGCAACAGCCGCCCATGGCATTTCCGTCAAAAAACAAACTGCTTCCCGCGTACGCCCTCACCAACTGCAAGCTCGCCCTCGTCCTCCTCAAACTGCAATTCCACGCCCGCTTCAGGGATAAAGGGTTCCTTCGATTGTCCCGCCGCGGGCCCTCCCGCAAGGGGGTGGCGCCGCCGAAGCGTGCCCAAAAGCCGAAAGACCTGCTATCATATCAACCATCGTGACCGGGAAAAACATCATCGCCCTCGCCCTGCTTCTCCTTGTTGCGGGGGGCTTCTACTTCCTTTTCAAAAGCGGCCTTGTGCGCGCGCCGGAGGCGCTTCTGAACTCGTATCGGAACGAGGCCTACGGCATAGAGTTCACGTATCCCGACGGCTACGTGCTCGACGAGAAGGAAGTCGGGAACGGGGAGCGGCGGCATTACAATATCTCCCTTTTCGAAGACACGCCGTTCGTGCGCGACCTGCTTGCGGGAAAGGTGCTCGGCACCGAAGCGCCGCCGTCCATTTCCGTCGACTTCTATCAGAACGACCTCGACAACCAGGCGCTCTGGGCGTGGATACGGGGAACCAATTTTTCGAACTGGAAGCTTTCCGACGAGCGGTACGCCTCGACCACCATCGACGGCACGGAAGCGGTCACCTACACATGGGACGGCCTCTATAGGGGCGAGAGCGTCGTCTTTCTCCACGGCGGGAACGTGGTGATGCTCTCGGTCACGTATCACACGCCCGAGGACAAGCTCCGCAGCGATTTCGAGGAGACCGTGGCGCCCTCGTTCAAAACGTTCTAACGGACGATGAAAGCGCCCTCCATGCCCTGCGCGCGGTGATTCCCGACGCTGCAGTAGTAATCGTACGTACCGGCGCTTCCCGCGGTGAATTCGATGGTGGCGCTTTTCCCGGCGCCGATGACGGGCGTCCTTACGTCGAACTCGTCGATGACGAAGTCGTGGGTGCCTTGTTCGTTCTTGAAGACGATGCGCACCCTGTCGCCCCGGTCCACCGTGATGGTGTTCGGGGTGAGGGAGAACGGTTTCCCGGTCACCGTGAACTCTTTCACCTCGAGTTCGTCGTCCGCAACAAGCCCCGTGTCGGTCGAGGTGGCCCCTCCTTGCGCGGTGACATCGGTCGTTGCGTCGCGCACGGCGCTCGGCCGGTCGGCATATTTCTGATAGAGGAAAAATCCGCCGATGATGACGGCGATGACGATGAGGAGCGTGACGATAGCGTTGTTATTCATCCTGTTAGAGATAGGGAACGCTCGTGCTATTCTCAAAAAACGTTCCCAAAAAATTAGTTTTTATATTTTTTCATTTTAACATTCTGCGCGTTCCCGTAAACCTTTGGTACATCCTGAGACGTACCAAAGGTTTATCTCTAACAGGATTCATGGATAACCGAGCCTTAGCGTGCTTATAAAGACGATGCGGCGAGGAACCCCCTTACGTAAGAAGGCGTCGCCCGTTTCGTTTGTAAAGTATACTACGAGAGACGCTTCCTCATGAAAACCGCCTTCGCCATCGCTCTCCTTGTCATCGGCCTCGCCGTGCTCGCCTACGCGTTCATGTACGAATGCGAGGACGACTGGTGCCTTCTCTTCGATTTTCAGAAGGCGCGCCTCGCCGACAGCTTCGAGCGCTGCGCCGCCCTCGGCTTCCCGGTCCAGGAATCGTACCCACGAAGGTGCAGCGCGGGAGGAAAGACGTTCTCCGAGGAGACGGCGCCGCTCGCCTATAAAGACCTTCTTCGGGTGGCGGCGCCGAAACAGGGAGCGCTCGTGGGAAGTCCGCTTGTCGTTTCCGGCGAGGCGCGCGGCACCTGGTATTTCGAGGCGTCCTTTCCCGTGCGTCTTCTCGACGGGAACGGCCGCGAGCTCGCCGTAGTGCCCGCGCAAGCACAAGGCGAATGGATGACGACGGAATTCGTGCCATTCGAAGCGACGCTCTCGTTCAAAGCGCCCGCGACCGACGGGGGCACGCTCGTCTTCGAGAAGGACAATCCGTCGGGGCTTCCCGAGCACGCGGATTCGTTTTCCCTGCCCGTCCGCTTCAAATATAGTCCCCCCGGGGCGCAAACCCCGGGGTAATGAATAAGCGCTCGCTCCGCTCGCGCTTACGCGCGGCAAGCCGCGCGGTATTCAACCTATGATTCGACATCGCTCGGACGATATGAAAATGAGTACCTTTTCATCCGCTCCTCGCTCGTCGAAATAAAATAAATGCAAGAATAGGCCCCCTTCCCGCGTCTTCTACCCTATACGGAAGGCGCTTTTTAAGCATGCCGGTGTGATTATTACCACCTTAATTACGTAAAACTCCTATTAT
>JAUYLU010000036.1 GCA_030699625.1 bacterium | reverse complement strand
TCGAGTACCAGATGAAGCGGATAAACCAGACGCAGGTGAAGCCCGAAATCGGCCTCACCTTCGCGAATGGGCTTCGGAGCCTCGTGCGCCAGGACCCCGACATCGTCATGGTGGGGGAGATCCGCGACAGCGAGACGGTCGGGCTCGCCATAAACGCCGCGCTCACCGGTCACCTCGTGCTCTCGACGCTCCACACCAATTCGGCGGCGGGGGCGATACCTCGCCTCATCGACATGGGCGCGGAGTCGTTCCTCCTCGTGTCGACCATTAACGTCATCATCGCCCAGCGGCTCATCAGGAAGCTTTCCGACACGAAAGAGAAATACATTCTCTCGGCAAGCGAGAAAAAAGCGCTCGAGGACAACGTCGACCTTGAACGCGTGCTCTCGTTCCTCAAGAAAGAGAAAGTGGTGAAGGAAAAGGACGACTGGAGCACCATCCCCTTTTACCGTCCGAAAAAGGGCCTGCCTGCCGCCCGCCTGCAGGGACGCGGGCAGACGCCCAAAGCATCGGCGCAGGCAGGCGCGAACTCAACGGCTGGTGAAGACGACGGCTACAGCGGGCGCATCGGCATCCATGAGGTGTTCGCCATGTCGGGCGCCATCAAAAACATGGTGATGAAGGGGACGACCACGGACGAGATCGAGGCAGAGGCAAAGAAAGAGGGGATGCTCACCATGATCGAAGACGGCATCTTCAAAGCCGCGCAAGGGATCACTTCCATCGAAGAAGTGCTCCGCGTGGCGACGCAATGAAATACAGAGTTAAAAATGCAAAATTGAAAAATCGAAAATCGGATTTTCAATTTTTATTGCGGCTAGCGAGGAGCGAAATGAAAGCTTGCTTTCATTTCGTCCGAGCGAAGACGCACTATAGGTTCAATACCGCGGGGCGAGCCCCAAGGAACCTTTATTTTCGAGTTTTTAGTTGCCCCCACTAAAGACTAACGGCTAAAAACTAACGACTATTCCATGCAGTTCACTTTCAAAGCGGAGAACAGCAAGGGAGCGCTTGTCGAAGGCACGCGCGAAGCCGCCGACAAACTCTCGCTTCTTGCCGACCTCAAGGGCGAGGGGCTCTCGCTCCTTGCCGCCGAGCCCGCAAGCGGCGCGGGGATGCTCAAGTTCCTCGCGTGGCTGAACGAGCTCGTCGTCACCGTTTCACTCCACGAGAAAATCGTCTTTGCGCGGAACCTCGCCGCCATGGTCGCGGCGGGCCTCCCCATTTCGCGCGGCATCGAGGTGCTCGAGAAACAGACCACGAACGGGAAGTTCAAGAAGGTGCTCTCGGCGGTCGGAAAGACCATCAAGGACGGCGGGAGCCTTTCCGACGGCCTCAAGAAATACCCGAGCGTCTTCCCGCCGCTCATGGTCGCCATGGTCCACGCGGGCGAGGAATCGGGAGGGCTCGCCCCCGCGCTCCGCGAGGCGGGAGTGCACCTCGAGAAGCACTACGCCCTCGTGAAAAAAGTGCGCGGCGCCATGATCTATCCCGCCATCATCATTTGCGCCATCGTGGTCATCGGCGCGCTCATGCTCATCTACGTGGTGCCAACCCTGACCGCCACCTTCAAGGAACTCAAGGTCGAGCTTCCCGCTTCGACGAAGCTCATCATTTTTATAAGCGACCTGCTTACCGACTACACCATCCCCGCGCTTCTCGGCATTGCCGCAATCGGGGGCGCTTTTTTCCTCGCCCTCCGCACGCCGCGCGGCAAGCGCGCGCTCGACCTCGCCATCCTGAAGCTGCCGCTCATCGGGAACCTCGCCAAAGAGGTGAACTCGGCGCGCACCGCCCGCACCCTCTCGTCGCTCCTCACGGCGGGTGTCTCCGTCACCGACGCCCTCGCCATCACCAAGGACGTGCTTCAGAACTCCTACTATAAGGAGGCGCTCGAATCGGCGGGCGCTCACGTACAGAAAGGAGGCGCCATTTCCGACATGTTCAAGTCGCATGAGGCGCTTTTCCCGGTCATGGTGGGCGAGATGGCGGAGGTCGGGGAGGAGACGGGGAAGCTCTCGGAGATGCTCGTCGACATCGCCTCTTTTTACGAGGGCGAGGTGGAGGCGGCGACCAAGGATCTCTCCATCATCATCGAGCCGGTGCTCATGGTCGTCATCGGCGCGGCGGTCGGCTTCTTCGCCATTTCCATGATCTCGCCGACCTATTCGCTCCTCAACAACATATGAAAACCAACAACATACAACCTACAACGAACAATGGGGCTATCCCGGGCCCCGGTGCCCGGTTGTCGATTGTCGGTTGTTGGTTGTCTCGTGGGTTCACCGCACTTGAGCTCCTCATCGGCCTCGCGGTCGTGCTCCTTCTTTTCGCCCTCGCCACCGTGCCGTTTAGCTCGTTCCGCGAGGCACAGGTCTTGAACGCCGCGGCTTCGGAGCTCACCGCGCTCCTCGCCGAAGCGCGAAGCGCGGCCGTGGCTTCCAGGGATTCCTCGGAGTATGGCGTCCACTTCGAGGAGTCGCGCACAGTCTATTTCAAGGGAACGTCGTTCGTCGAGCCCTCCGCCTTCAACAAGGAAATGGCGCTCGATCGGGCCATCGAGATTTCTTCCATCGCGCTTCAGGGCGGGGGAAACGACGTGGTCTTCGAAATGCTCACCGGCGAGACCAACGACTACGGCGCCGTCACCCTCCGGTCGAAGGGGAATACGGCGCGGACAAAGACCATCACCGTCGCCCGGACGGGCGTCGCCTCGCATGACTAGGAGAACGAGACAGGAGTGAGGAGTCAGGAGAGAGGAGTTAGAAAATGCAAAAAAGACTGAAAACTACAAATTTACCCGCCAAAGTTTTTGCGGAGCAAAAACTTAGGAGGGCGAGCTACCGATCCCGACGTGCAGTCGGGACCCCGACCGAAGCGTCGGGGCTACAGACTGCTCCCCGGGGCTTCGGCCTCGTCGAAGTGGTGCTCGGGTCGGGCATCGTGACCGCCGCGCTCTTCGGCATCCTCACCGTCGCCTCGCAGAGCCTCCGCGTTTCCGACCGCGCTCTCCGCGAAGTGCAAGCGACCTTCCTCCTCGAGGAAGGCGCCGAGGCCATCCGGAGCATGCGTGACCGCGGATGGGAGAACATCGCGGGTCTCTCGACCACCACCGCGCACTTCCTCTCGTTCTCCACCTCGACCCCAGCCCGCTTCGCCACCACGTCGGAAAATTCCTACATCGACGGCATGTTTCTCCGCTCGTTCACCGTCGCCTCCGTGCGCCGCGACGGAAGCGACCGCATCGCCGCTTCGGGCGCCCTCGATCCGGGCACCCGAAAGTTTACGGTCGAGGTGGCGTGGCAGGAGCGCGGTGCCACCACCACGAAGTCGCTCGAATTCTATCTCTCGGACATTTAAAAAATGAATCTGCTCAAAACTAAAAATTTACCCGCCAAAATTTTTGCGAAGCAAAAACTTAGGCGGGCGAGCTACCAATCCCGACGTGCAGTCGGGACCCCGACCGAAGCGTCGGGGCTAAAAACTACCCGGGGCTACACCATGATCGAGCTCGTGCTCTATGCTTCCCTTCTCGCCGTCATGTCCGTCCTTGTCGTCCAGGCGCTCATCTCGCTCACGAGGACGTTCGGGGAGATGAAGGCATCGTCCGCCCTCCGGGCGGGCGCCCTTGTCGGCATGGAGCGGATGCTGAAGGAAATACGCTTCGCTTCGTCGGTCGATTACGCGGGAAGTATGTTCGATTCCTCGCCCGGGCGCCTCACCTTAAATTCGACTGACGAAGGGGGCGCCGCAAAAACGGTCGAGTTTCGGGTGGCGACCAGCACGCTCCTCCTCATCGACGATGGCGTCGACAAAGGGGCGCTCACGGGAGACGCCGTTTCGGTCGCCTCGCTCGTCTTCAGGGAGGCGACCACTCCGAAAGGCTCCCTCATCAAGATAGAGATGACGCTCGAGGACACCCGTCTTTCGAACCCGCGCCCCGCGACGGTCTACGGAAGCGCCGTCATGCGGGGCGCCTACTGAAATTTCAAATTTTAAATTTTTAATGCATTCAAAAATTAAAAATTCAGAATTAAAAATTCTGCCGCAGTTTTCCGGAAAACTGCGGCAGGGAGGGCAGGCAATCATCACCTCGGTCGTTTTTTTCCTTTTCATATCGCTTTCGCTCGTCCTCGGCGTCTCGGGCACCGCCGTGCGCGAGCTTAGGGTGGCGAACCAGGCAGGGCGGTCGGCGCAGGGGCTCTATGCCGCCGAATCCGGGGCGGAAGATTTCACCTACCGGATGAGGAACGGCCTTCAGACCTCCGCGTCCGAGACGCTTTCCGTCGGCGGAGCGACCACCACCATGACCGTCACCGACCTCCCGGGCGGCCAGAAAGAGATTGTCTCCGCGGGCGACGCGGAGCGCTCCATCCGCAAGGTAAGGACGCTTCTCACCGTCACCACCGGCACGTCGTTCAACTACGGGGTGCAGGTAGGTGCGGGCGGCATCGAGATGGACAACAATGCGGGCATCATCGGGAATGTCTACTCGAACGGCAATATCGTGGGCGGAAACGGCAGTTATGTCACCGGCACCGCCATCGCCGCAAACTCGGCCGCGCTCTCCGCCGACCAGGTGAATGACGCGCCTCCGACGCCGTCGTCGGAGGTTGTATTTGGGAACGCCTCGGGCACGCAGGACTTCGCCGAATCGTTTCGCGTTTCGACCACGAGCGCCCTCAACAAAGTGCAGCTTTACCTGAAGCGCACCTTCCCGAGTCCCGGGAACCTCACCGTGCGCATCGTCCCGGACAACGGCGAAGTTCCCGCGGGGAGCACCGTCGCGAGCGCCGCGCTCTCGGCTTCGCTCGTCGGCACCTCGTACGGATGGGTAGAGGTGGCGTTCCCGTCGGGGGTCGAGCTCATCGAAGGCATGGCCTACTGGCTCGTCCTCGACGGCTCGACCTCGGCGACGAAGTACTACACCATCGGCGCGAATACCGCCTACGGCGCGGGAACGGGAAAGACGGGCCAGTACGGTGGCGCGTGGAACGACACCTCGCCTGCGGGCCTCGACGGCTATTTCAAAATCTATCTCGGCGGCCAAACGGGGCTCGTGAGCGGCATCGAGGTCGGGAAGAACGGCGTGGGCAATGCCTGGGCGCACACAGTCAACAATTCGACCATCGCGGGGACGAACTATTGCCAGACAGGGAGCGGGAACAACAAGCCATGCAATACCTCGCAGGGCGATCCGGGCCCCCAGACCTTTCCTATTTCCGACGCGAACGTGGAAGGATGGAAGGATGACGCCGCGGCGGGCGGCACCATTGCGGGCGACTACATCGCTGACGACGACACGGCTTCCCTCGGCCCCGTCCATATCACGGGCAACCTCGTCGTGAGGAACAATTCCACGCTCACCGTCGCCGGCACCATCTGGGTGTCGGGCAACGTCACCTTCGACAACAACGTGGAGGTGCTCCTCGCCCCGTCGTATGGGAGCTATTCGGGCGTCATCATCGCCGACGGGCGTGTTTCCGTGACCAATAATTCTGATTTTCAGGGCTCGGGCGCGGAAGGAAGCTACATGCTGGTAGTTACCACGAGCACATGCCCGAACGGCCCCTCGTGCGGCGGGGCGGACGCCCTTTTCGTGGGGAATAACGCGGGCACCGTCATCCTCGTCGCAAAGAACGGGACGCTCCGTCTTTCGAACAATGCGGGCGCGAAAGAGGCCATCGGGAGCCGCCTCGAGCTCGATAACGGCGCCTTCGTTACCTACGAGAGCGGACTTGCCGACGTCAATTTTTCGAGCGGTCCCGGCGGTTCGTTCAGCGTGGACACATGGCGCGAGGTAAAGTAATCCAGGAATGGGGTGAAAGTGAAAAAATGGTCACTTGGCGGTTCAACCGCCAAGTGACCACGAACGTGGAGGGGCTTTTATTGGGAGGGCGGAAAGAAATGCTACACTGTGTCAAACCTGTCCCGCCCGCCTGTGCGTATCTGCCCGCGCGTTGCCTGACTGCGAGCGTACTTGCTCAGGCAGGCGCACGCAGACAGGTCGAAATTCATCATATGGGTGAATATTTGAGCACGGGAGAGCGTCCATATGCGGCTGTCTGGCGTTATCAATAAAAATTTCTAATGGGATGGCAAAGAAACTCGTCATTGGGAACTGGAAGATGAACCCGTCGGGCGTCGCCCAGGCAGTGCGCCTTATCCGCGCGATTGGCAAGGGTGTCCGGCGGTACAAAAAAGCGGAAGTGGCCGTTGCCCTGCCGCACGCATTCCTTCATCTCAAGCTTCCGTCCTCGCTCCGCAAGGGAGCGCAGGACCTTTTTTACGGGAAAGGAGGAGCGTTCACCGGCGAAGTGTCCGGCGGCATGGTAAAGAACCTCGGCGCGCGCTACGTGCTCGTCGGCCATTCCGAACGCCGCGCGCTCGGCGACACCGAGGAGATAGTGAACAGGAAAATGCGCGCCGCCATCGCCGCGGGGCTTGTGCCCGTGCTCTGCGTGGGCGAGACGGCGCGCGACGGCGAGAGCCACTATCTCCACAGGGTGAAGGAAGAGCTCAAGAGCGCGCTCAAAAGGCTCTCTCGCGCCGCGCTTGCGCGGGTCGTCGTCGCCTACGAGCCGGTCTGGGCCATCGGAGAGAAGGCGAAAGGCGCCCTTCCGCCCGAGGAGGCGCTCCATATGAATCTTTTTATCAGAAAGGCGTTCTCCGACGTGGCCGGAGAGCAGGCGGCACGGAAACTCAAGGTGCTCTACGGCGGGTCGGTCACTCCCGCAAACGCAGGGGCGTTCCTTGCGGAAGGGAAAATGGACGGCATCCTGGTGGGGAGGGAGAGCCTCGATTCGAAGCGATTTCTCGCCATCGTCCGCGCGGCGCATCTCGCGCGGTAAGGGCATGAAACCGAAACTACGAGGACTGAAGGACATCCCGGCGCTTAAGGGAAAACGCGTGGCGCTTCGCCTCGATCTCAATGTGCCCATGGACGGCGGGAAGATCCTCGACGAGACGCGCATCGAAAAAGCGCTTCCGACCCTCCGTTACTTGCGGGAAGCGGGGGCGAAAACGGTGGTGCTCTCGCACCTCGGAAGCGACGGGGAGGAAAGCCTCGAAGAAGTGGCCCGCCGCCTCGGCGAGCGCCTTCCTGCCGGCTTCATGCCGAAAACGACGGGGCCGGACGCGGAGCGGGCGACGCACGAGCTTCGAGACGGCGGTATCCTCGTGCTCGAGAATCTCCGAAGCGACCCGGGTGAAAAAGGGAACAGCACGTTCTTCGCCATGGCCCTCTCGAAACTCGGCGACTTTTACGTAAATGACGCGTTCGCCGCCTCGCACCGCGCGCACGCCTCCGTCGTGTCGCTTCCGAAATTCCTTCCCGGGTATGCCGGCCTTCAGTTCGAGCGGGAAGTGAAGGAGCTTTCGCGCTCTTTTCGGCCGAAACGGCCGTTCCTTTTCATCCTCGGCGGGGCGAAATTCTCGACCAAGCTCCCGCTCATCAAGAGATACCTCGGCCTCGCCGACAAAATATTCGTGGGGGGCGCCATCATGAACTCGTTCTTCAAAGCGAAGGGGTACGAAACCGGAAAATCGCTCGCCGACAGCGCGGGGGAGGATTTGAAAGCGCTCCTTAAGGACAAAAAACTCATGCTTCCGACCGATGTGCTCGTGAACGACGGCGAAACGCGGGGCGCGCGCGACGTCGGAAAAAACGATATCGTGCGCGACATCGGCCCCGCCTCGCTCGCGAAGCTCCTCTCGTTCATCGGGGAATCGAAAGAGATCCTTTTCAACGGGCCGCTCGGCGCGTACGAGCTCGGTTTCGACAAAACGACCGAAGCGGCGCTTCAGGCAATGGCAAAGAAAGGCGTCCGCTCGGTGGTCGGCGGCGGCGACACCGCCACCATCGTCGGCAAGCTCGGCATGGAAAAAAAGCTTTCCTTCGTCTCGACCGGAGGCGGGGCCATGATCGAATTTCTCTCGAACGGCACGCTGCCCGGCATCGAAGCGCTGAAAAAACAAATAACAAATAGCTAATAACAAAAACAGACCCAGTCGTTAGCAGTTACTGTTATTTGTTATAGTTGTGCCCTGATTTTGTCAGCGACTTTTTTCGCTTCTCCTTCTTTGTACGATTTTTGCGGCCAGTGGGTGTAGCCGTCGCCAACGAAGCGGGGAATGACGTGAAAATGGGCATGAGGGACAATCTGTCCCGCAGCCCGCTCGTTGTTCATGGAAATGTTCACGCCGTCAGCTTTCACTCCCTCCTTCACCGCCTTCGCCACTTTTTTTACCCGAGCCATGAGCTCGCAGAGGGACGTTTCTTCGATGTCGAAGATGTTTTCGGCGTGGTGCTTCGGAATGATGAGCGTGTGCCCCGGATTGTTGGGATGGATGTCGAGAAAAGCGTACGCCAC
>JAUYLU010000027.1 GCA_030699625.1 bacterium | reverse complement strand
CAGGCCCTACGTCGCTCTCCTCGAGGAGCGCATGCGGGCCCAGATGGAAGACCTCCTCAAGATCCAGATCAAGGAGTACATCGATTTCATCAAAAGCTTCACCGAGCGCACGAGCATCATGACCAAGAACTTCTTCATCGTGGTGCCGTACACGACGCCGGTGCTTACCGCGAGGAAAGGGCTCGCCCTCATTCCGGGCAAGAAAAAGGAAGGCGAGGCCAAGCGAAACGAGCTCGAGGCCTTCGAGGAAGCGCGCTCCCAGCTCGAGCAGCGCATGGCGATCGTCGAACAGGGCCTCGCGGGCATCGGCGTCCGGGTCATCCAACTCGGCACCGAGGAGCTCATCGAGCTTTTCTACAAGACCTTCAACCCGGGCGAGACCGAAAAGCCCATCAAAACCTAGCCATGGCCCTCTTCGATTTCCTTAAAAAAGAAAAGAAAGAAGAAGCGGCGGTGCCGGTCCTGCCGCAGCAGATCTACGAGGCGGCAACCCTCGAGCTCCGCGACGTCATCGCCCCCTCGGCCCTCAAAATCGAGCCGCGGGCGCTCAACCTCGGGGACAAGATCGCCCGCACCTTCTTCGTCATCTCCTACCCGCGCTTCCTCTCCGACAACTGGTTCTCTCCCATCGTGAACCTCGATAAGGTCTTCGACGTCTCCATCTTCATCCACCCCATCGACACGGCCACCATCCTCCGCCAGTTCCAGAAAAAGGTGGCCGAGGTGGAGAGCCAGATCAACATCAGGGAAGAGAAGGGGCTCGTGCGCGACCCCGTGCTCGACACCGCCTATCAGGACCTCGAGAACCTCCGCGACCAGCTCCAGCAGGCCCAGGAGCGCATCTTCGACGTCGGCCTCTATCTCACCATCTACGCCGACAGCGCCGAGGAGCTCGACAAGATAGAGTCGGAGATACGGTCCATCCTCGAATCGAAGCTCGTCTACGTGAAGCCCGCCCTTTTCCAGCAGGAGGAAGGCTTCAAGAGCGTCATCCCGGCCGGCCAGGACCTCCTCGGTGTCCACTCGAAGCTCAATTCTTCGCCCCTTTCCTCGCTCTTTCCCTTCGTCTCATTCGACCTCACCTCGGACCGCGGCATCCTCTACGGGGTGAACCGCCACAACTCGAGCCTCATCCTCTTCGACCGCTTCTCGCTCGAAAACTATAATTCCATCATCTTCGCCAAGTCGGGCGCGGGCAAATCATTCGCCACCAAGCTCGAAATCCTCCGCACCCTCATGTTCGACACCGAGGTCATCGTCATCGACCCGGAAAAGGAATATGAGTACATGGCCGAGGCGACAGGCGGGCGCTACTTCAACATCTCGCTCACCTCGGAGCACCACATCAACCCCTTCGACCTGCCGATGCCGCGCGAGGACGAGGCGCCGGGCGACGTGCTCCGCTCGAACATCGTGAACCTCGTCGGCCTCTTCCGCATCATGATGGGCGGCCTCACCGCCGAGGAGGACGCCATCATCGACCGGGCCATCACCGAGACCTACGCGCTCAAGGACATCACTGCCGAGGCGGACTTCACCCACATCGAGCCGCCGCTCATGTCCGACTTCGAGCTCGTCCTCGCCGGCATCGAGGGAGGGGAGTCGCTCATCCAGAAGCTCTCGAAATTCACCAAGGGCACGTGGGCGGGCTTCATCAATAAGCCGACGAACGTCGACATCAACAAGAAATTCGTCGTCTTCTCGGTGCGCGACATGGAGGACGAGCTCAAGCCCGTGGCCATGTACATTGTCACCCACTTCATCTGGAACGCGGTCCGGAAGGAGCTCAAGAAGCGCCTCCTCGTCGTCGACGAGGCGTGGTGGATGATGAAGTCCGAGGACACCGCCTCGTTCCTCTATTCCATCGCCAAGCGCGGAAGGAAATACTATTTGGGGCTCGCCACCATCACCCAGGACGTCGCCGACTTCCTCAAGAGCCCCTACGGCCTCCCCATCATCACCAACTCCTCGCTCCAGCTTCTCCTGAAGCAGTCGCCCGCCTCCATCGACGTGGTCCAAAAGACCTTCAACCTCACCGACGAGGAGAAATACCTCCTCCTCGAGGCGAACGTGGGCGAAGGCATCTTTTTCGCGGGGCTCAAGCACGTGGCGGTGAAAACCATCGCCTCGTACACCGAAGAGCAGATCATCACCTCGGATCCCTCGGAAGTGCTCGCCATCAAGAAGGCCAAAGAAGAGCTCAAGGCGGCAAGCGCGTAGCGTGCTCGTCCCGTTAGAAGCCGCGGTCACGGTTCAACAAAGAAGTTATAATCTGTATATGGCCAAAAGTATTTCTTATAACAATGATTTCTCGGGGCGCTTGATGACCGCGACCTGCCTCTAATGGGATGGCCGAACTCGCGATACAGCCCGGCGAACTGCCGCGCGGGGAAGGGGCGGCGGAAGCGAAACGGAAGCCAAAATCGAAGTTCGGCGTCGGTTTCTGGATCCTCGTCTTTTTCGCCTTCCTTAAAGACACGACGGATTTTCTGCTTAACCTCTCCGTCGTCGGCGCGCCGCTCACGGTCGCCACGGGATTTGTCATGAACACCATTGTCGGGCTTTATTTATGGGCCGTGGGGGTGCGGCCGACCGCCACAAAAGTAGCAACCTTCGGCGTTTCCTTTATAATTGATGTATTCCCGGGCACGAGCTTCATCCCGGCGACCACCTTCAACCTCCTCTTCATCCGCTATCTCGAGAACCTGGAGCAGCGCCCCGAACAATGAGCAAGCACTTCATCCTTCGTTTCCCCTCCTTCCGCCTCCTCGCTGCCGCGCTGTTTCTTTCCATGGCGCTCCCGTACGCTCTTTTCGCCCAGACCAGCTTCGAAAACGGCTTTTCCGTGAACGTGCGGCCCGCCCTCCCGGCCCCTTACGAAAAGGTGTCGCTCTCGCTCGTCTCTTACTCGGTGAATCTCGACACCGCCACCATCACCTGGAGCGTGAACGGGAAACGCGAACTCTCGGGGAAGGGGGCGACGTCGTTCTCCTTCACGGCAGGGAAAACGGGCGAGGCGGCGCGGGTGGCCGTTACGGTCGCGCCCGCGGGCGGGGGAACGGTCTCCCGGAGCGTCACCGTCGTGCCCGGCAACGTGGACCTCGTCTGGGAAGCGGTCAACTCCTACGCGCCGCCCTTTTACCGCGGCAAAACCCTCCCTTCCTCGGAATCGAGCATCAGGGTGGTCGCCCTTCCCGACATGAGAAGCGGCAGTGCGGCGCTCAAGGCGGAAAATCTCGTCTACCGCTGGAAGCGCAACCAAAAGACCGAACTCTCGAGTTCCGGATACGGAAGGAATTCGCTCGCCTTCAAAGGAGGGTTCGAAGACGACATCGAGCGGGTCGAGGTGACGGCCACCACGGAGGACGGCACCATCGCCGCCGATGGGGCCGTATCGATCGGGATCGGCGCCCCGCTCGTCCTTTTCTACGAGAATCGGCCGCTCGAAGGCATCCACTACGAAGAGACGCTCCCCGCGCGCTTCACCCTCGGGAACGAAGAGATGCGGGTGGTCGCCGAGCCATACTTCTTCTCATCGCGGGAGAAGAGCGCGCTCCCGTTCGAGTGGTGGGTGAACGGGAAGCGGATCGCGAGCGACGAGGACGACAAAAGCTCGGTCACCC
Source organism: bacterium (assembly GCA_030699625.1). Classification (GTDB taxonomy): domain Bacteria; phylum Patescibacteriota; class Minisyncoccia; order Phycocordibacterales; family VMEP01; genus JAUYLU01. The sequence goes on along the minus strand of JAUYLU010000027.1, from coordinate 8,182 downwards.
TTAGGGTGCCCCCCGCCGGGAGCGGCGTCGCCGCGCTCTTCCTCTCCGTCATCCATCCCTCGAAGTTCATGCAGTCGGGCGAGGGAACGCTCTACCTTAAGTTCGCCGACGAACAATGAAAGCATTCCTCACTTTCTTTTTTGCCTTCGCGCTCCCCGGAGGGCTCGCCTTCGCCCTCGCCGCCCCGCTCGCGTTCGCCCAGGCGCCGACGGAGCCCCAAAGCTACACCCTCCTCGAGGGGCTTCCCGGCATCGGAAAGACCATCGCCCTCGGCCCCGGCGGGCTCTCCTCGTACCTCCAGACCGTCTTTAACTTAGGCATCGGCATCGCCGTCGCTCTCGCGGTCGTCATGATCGTCATCGGCGGCGCCCAATACCTCTCGACCGACGCCGTCTTCGGCAAAGAGGAGGGGAAAGAGAAGCTCACCCACGCGGTCTGGGGGCTCATCCTCGCCCTCGGTGTGTTCATCATCCTCAACACCGTGAACCCCGACATTTTGAAAAGCAGTCTCACTCTCGAGCTCAAACAAGTGGCGAAACAGCGTTTCGAGCCCGGCGAGCCGTACGCGCCGAAGGAAGGGGACTGCTCCGATTGCGTCCTCATCAAAGGCGTACAGGTGAAAAGCGGGGCGTGCGGCGGCACGGAAGGATGCAAGGCCACCCGGACGCTCGTCGAGAAATTGAGAAAGCTCGATGGCGAGCTTATGAACGCGGGGATTCCGGGGATCTTCAATTTGCGCGTCACCGAGGCGTGGCCGCCGACCATCCAGCACAAAGACAAGTGCCACATGCAAGGCACCTGCGTCGACGCCAATTTCACACCCGAGGTGATCGCGAAGGGCATCACCGGCAAGTATGTCGAGGCGTTTGGCCGGGCGGCTCTCAACGTGAGCATCCGGGCGGTCTACGAGGTTAAGGATTTCAAGCGGCGGGACGAGCTCATGCGGCAGGGAGCGCAGGGACATTTCATCGCCATCGTTCAAGAGATCACCGCCGAGCATTTTTCCCTGTACAATAATTGAAAATGCCACGCTCTCTCTTCATCGCCCTCGTCACCCTCTTCGTTCTCGCTCTCGTCGGCATGGCTGTGTGGTTTTTCTTTTTCTACGAGGCACCGCAGCGCGAGCTCGATACGAGCCCGACGGTTTCCGATTTTTTGCCGTTCGGGAAGCTCCGCGAGGGGCCCGGCCCGGAGACTTCCGGGCCGGGCGGGAGCGCCGGGCAGGCGCTCGTAAGCGGGCAACGAAGCTTCGGCTCCCTCACGAGGCTCGTGGCCGCGCCCGTCGCCGGGTTCGCAGTGAACGGCACGACGTCGGTGCGCTACATGGAGCGCGGAACGGGGCACGTCTACGACGTCGCCCTCGCTTCCGGCAAAGGGGAACGGGTGACCAACACCACCATCCCGCGCGTCTACGAAGCCCTCTTCGCCGAAGGCGGGGCATTGGTCGTCGTCCGGTACCTGCGCGACGACAATGAGACCATCGAGACCTATTCGGCGAAGATAGAGAAAGGCGGGAGCGGCGAGGCGACCGAGCTCAAGGGAATCTTTCTGCCTCCCAACATCAAGGACCTTGTTGTTTCGCCGGACGGCAAAAAGATATTCTATCTCGCCGCCTTCGCGGGCGGCGCCGCGGGATTCACCGCCGCGCCCGACAATGCAGGGAAAGTGCAGGTGTGGAGTTCTCCGGCGAACGAGTGGCTCGCCGGGTGGGGAAGCGAACGGGCGCTCGTCGCCGCCACCAAGCCCTCGGGAGGAGTCCTTGGATTCGCTTATCTAATCGACCCGGTGAGAAAGACCGCCGAGAAGCTCCTGGGCGGCGTCCCGGGCCTCACGGCGCTCATGGCTCCCGACGGGAATCTCGTCCTCTATGGGCGTTCGGACGGCCCGACGCCCGGCCTCGGCATATACCGCGCGAAAGAAGGGGTAGCGGCGGTGGTCGGGCTCGCCTCCTTCCCCGAAAAATGCGTGTGGAAAAAAGATGGCACGAAAGCGTATTGCGCCGTGCCTGAGCAGCTGCCCGCGGGGCGCTACCCGGACGCGTGGTACCAAGGGAGGGTGCTCTTTTCCGACCGCATCTGGGAAATCGACGCGCTCTCGGGAGACACGACGTTTCTCGAAACCCTGCGCGAGCTTTCCGGCGAGCGCGTCGACGCGGTGAAGCCCGCCCTCTCTTCCGACGGGAAAATCCTCTTTTTCATAAACAAAAAAGACCAGTCGCTCTGGTCGCTCAAGTTGGAAGGGGAAAGTCAGTAATGAAGCAAGTGAGGAAGGTTAGGAAACGAGAATATTCCTACCTTCCTTCATTGTTTGTTTCCTGCACCCTTGCCCTCCTCCTCACCAGAAGTTCCTGTCCCACCGAAAAGAGGCTGCTCACTATCCAGTAGAGGGCGACGGCGGCCGACGTGGTGTAGGCGATGAGGGCCACGAAAACGGGAAGCACGTAGCGCATCTGCACGTTCATGCTCCGTGAGAACTCGTCGGCGAACGAGGCCGTTTCTCCGCGAGGTTTTTGCTTCGGAAGCGTGAGGTGCGTCTGCCAGAACTGGGCGAGAGCCGCCACGAGCGCGAAGGTGATGCTTTTAGAGGCGATGTCGACCCCGAGAAACACCGAATTCACCTGCTCTGGGAATTGCACGAACGAATAGAGCACGCCGCCATTGGGCGCGAGACCTTTCAGGAAGACGAAGTAGAGTGCGATGATGATGGGAAGTTGGATGAGAACGGTAAGGCATCCCGAGAACGGGTTTACGTTGTGTTTCCGGTAGAGCTCCATGGTCGCTTCGGCCTGTTTTTTCTTGTCGTCTTGATGTTTTTCTTTGATGAGCGAGAGCTCTCCCTCGAGCGAGCGCATCTTCGCCTGCGTATGGACCGATTTCTGCGAAAGGGGATAGAGCGCGGCTTTCACCACGACGGTAAGCGCAATGACCGCAAGCCCCACGTTCTCGCCGGGCACGACGCCAATCAAAAAAATAAGCGCGTTATAGAGCGGCTCGTAGAAAAAAGTGTTCCAGAAACTTACCATCCTGTTAGAAATAAAGATTACTTTGTTTCGACGTCGCTCCGACAACGCGTAAGCGAGCTCCCGCGTGTCCTCGCTTGTCGAAATAGGGAACGCTTTCTGTGTGTTCAGAAAGCGCACTTGTATGATTAAATTTATTTCCCTTTCTCATCTTACATTTCCACGTTCCCGTCCCATTAGAAGTCCGGCCTCTTGTGAAATCGGACGAGGAACGCAGTTTCTCTACTTCTAATGGGATTTCTAACAGGACCATGGGTTATGAGCTCTTATTGTACGGGAGGGCGCGCGGCGGCACAAGCGTCACTCTACGATATCAACCTGCGGTTTTTGCCACGGATGGCAGCGAGCGAGACGGTGCGCGGCGGCGAGCGTTCCAAGGAGGGCGCCCCTCCGCTCGATCGCCTCGATGGCGTACGCGGAGCACGAGGGATAGAAGGCGCATGTCCGCCGCGCCATGCCGAGCGCCCGCGGCAGAAAGCCGGTTTCCAATGAAAAAAACCTTTGATAGCCCCTGATGAGAAAAATGAGTGCGTGCTTCATGTTACGCGAGTTTGGCGCGGCGCAGAAGGAGAGCGAGCTCCTCTTCCGTTTCGCGAAGCGGAAGCTTTTTTTTGATGAAAATGATGCCGGAGACGCCGTCAGGCCACGCGGAAAACCTTTTTGAGAGAAGTGCGTACCCCCTCCGGCGCAAGCGGTTCCGTTCCGTCGCCTTTTTAGCGGCGTTTTTCCCTACCACCACCGAAAACCGCCCCGTTCCCGCGGTTTTGAGGACTTTGAGGAAGAGGTGAGGCGAATGGACGGCGGTTCCTTCCTTGAAAACCAGGGAAAACAGCGCTTTCCCTACCCTTTTTCTCCGCGGCAACATTTGGCGATGGGTAGATTACACCGAAAGCCGCTTTCTGCCTTTGCGCCGCCTGCGCTGCAGGGCCTTCCTTCCTCCTTTGGTCTTTTGACGGACCAGGAACCCGTGCGTCTTCTTCCTTTTCCTCTTCTTTGGCTGATAGGTGACTGACATTCGGAAACTGTATAACGAAATCCACAAAAAATCAACCCTATAGCAGAAAATGGATGGAAAAACGGGATAAAAAAATCATTTTATGGTGAAGTAAATTGTGAATTAAAATAAATTACAACATTTTTCACTACGGGGTCAATTGTTTTTTTGCGGGCGAGGCGTATGATGGTAATGATTTATTTGAAAGAAGCGGCCGGCGCGCGCCGTTCTCACTACTCACAACTTATGCACACTTTGTGAACAAAGTGGCGGAGGTGCGCGCGCGATGGTTCAAGCGTATACTACAAAAGAATTTATCACACGCATCCATGGACACGGCACAGCTTTGGAAAAATGCCCTCTCGGAAATCGAGCTTGGCGTTTCTAAGGCGAATTTCAGCACATGGTTCAAAAACACCCGCATTACCAAGACCGACGGGGGGGTGGTATACCTCGGGGTCCCGAATGAATTCGTCAAAGATTGGCTTCTCAATAAATACCACACCTTTATTTTGAAGGCACTCCGGAACGCTTCCGAAAAAGTGCGGGGGCTTGAATACGTGGTGGTCAAAGAAACCGACAAACCGCGGAATATTCCCGTCTTCAGCGAGGAAATGCTCCTCGCGCGCGAGCTGCCGCTCTCCGACTTGTATGTGAACAAGGAGGATAATCTAAATCCCCGCTACACGTTCGATTCGTTTATTGTCGGTTCGTTCAATGAGCTCGCTTACACCGCCTCCCAAGCGATCATCAACAAGGCGGGGATGGTCTACAACCCGCTTTTCATCTACGGCGGCACCGGGCTCGGCAAGACCCACCTCATCCAGGCGGTCGGCAACACCTTCAAGGTGAAGCATCCCGAGAAGAAGGTCCACTATGTCACTTCCGAACGCTTCTCGATGGACTACATCAACTCGCTTCAGAACAATAAAATGCCTGTTTTTAAAGAGAAGTATCGGAAATACGACGTGCTCATTATGGACGATATCCAATTCCTCTCGAAAAGAGAAAAAACCCAAGAGGAGCTTTTCCACCTTTTCAATGCCCTCTATGACAACAATAAACAAATCGTCTTTTCTTCCGACCGTCACCCCTCCTACATCCCCGAGCTTGAAGACAGGCTGCGGTCCCGCTTTTCCGCCGGCATGATCGTTGACGTGGCGGTGCCGGAATACGAGTCAAGGCTTAGCATCCTTAAGGCAAAATCTGCCCACGTGGGTTTCACCCCCGACGAAGACGTGTTGGAATACGTCGCTTCGCTCATTCAGGGGAATATCCGCGAACTCGAGGGGGTGCTCAACTCCATTATCTGCCAGGCGCAATTGAAAGGAAGGGACCTTTCATTATTTGAAGTAAAGGCGCTTATTAAGAACAACATCAAGCCGAAGAAAAACGCCTCCGTTAAGGAGGTTGTGAAAATGATCGCTGACTTCTATAACATCGATGAGAAGATGATCTATGAGAAAACGCGGCGCAAGGAGGTGGTGAAACCGCGTCAGGTGGCGATGTATATCTTACGGGAGGAATTCAACATCTCTTTCCCGTCGATCGGGGAGAAATTGGGGGGGAGGGACCACACCACCGTCATCCATTCATGCGATAAGATAAGGAATGATATAAAGGTGAACAACTCACTCCTTCAGGAATTGGAAGAAATACGGTCGATGTTTTAATCGAGTGAATAGGGTGTGTAAAGGAAGGTGATAAATGATTTTTAAAAACACGATTTTTGTTTTTAAAAATCATTATCAACATTTCCACATCTATAATCCACATCTTATAGAGGAATGAAATCAATAAAAAGAGTGGAAACCAATGGAAAAATTGTTTTATGCACATATTCACGGGGATAAATTAAATAATAGATTTTATATAGTCATATGAAAGTAGAATGCGTGCTCGAAAAACTGAAAGAAGTGGTGCCTCAAGTCGACCGCGTTACCGGCAAAAACCTCGCGTTGCCGGTCCTGAACGCCATTCTTATGGTGGCGAGCGGAAAGACGCTCAAATTTCGCGCCACCAACCTTGATTTAGGGATAGAGATCGAGGTACCGGCGAAGATTGACAAAGAAGGGGTAGTCCTCATTCCCGGCGGGGTGCTTAACTCGGTGATTACAAGCCTCTATAGCTCAAAAAACGCTATTTTAGAGAAACACGGCCCCAATCTTTCCATCACCACTTCTCATAATAAAATCCTCATTAAAACTTACCCTGAGGAGGATTTCCCCACCATTCCCGTCGTTTCGGGTGAAGAGATGGTATTTGATGTTGAGAAGATTATTGCCGCCTTCAGATCGGTGTCCTATAGTGCGGCCCTTTCCGACATTAAACCTGAAATATCAAGCGTGTATGTGTACGAGCATGGGAGCGATTTGGTGTGTGTGGCCACCGACTCTTTCCGGCTCGCGGAAAAGAAAATAAAGCTCAAAAAACCATCAGGCATCAATAATATCCTCATTCCTATCAGGAATATCATCGAAGTGGTGCGTATTTTTGACGGGAAACACGGCGAGGTGAAGTTGGTGATGGGAAAGAATCAAATCGCGTTCTCATACGAGAATATTTATCTCACTTCGCGCGTCATTGACGGCGCCTTCCCCGACTACAAGCAAATTCTTCCCAAAGAGCACCACACTGAAGCGGTGGTGTTGAAGCATGATCTTATAAACGCCATGAGGACCGCCGCCATTTTCTCTGGCAAATTCAATGAGCTTAAGATTGTCATTGCGCCGAAGCAGCGCAAGTTTGAATTTCACACCAAACACCCCGAAGTCGGCGAGAATGTGACCACCATCGAAGGGGCTCTCTCGGGCGACCCCATCGAGGCGAATTTCAACTACCGCTATATCTTCGACTCCCTCCAGTCAATCAACGACGACAGCGTCGCACTTTACTTCACCACCGAGCACAAACCGCTCGTCATCAAGGGGGTCAAAGACGCTTCATTCCTCTATCTTGTGATGCCGCTCAATCGCTGATGCGAGGCCCTCTTGGCGACTTCCTTGATAAATTCAAGAAACTCTCTGAAAACAGGGAGTTGGCGCGGAATAAAGTAAAAGAAAGCATCGAGCAGACATGCGGCGTTTCGGTTCCCAGCGAAAATATTTTAATAAAGGACGGCGTAGCGACCATCATGGGGAGCGCTTCGCTCAAAGGGGCGATTTTTATGAAAAAAGACGAAATTCTCTTGCGTGCGAACGCGGCGCTCGATCGCAAACTCACCAACATACGCTGATTAATGTACAACAAAACCGACGGATGATTCGGCCCGATTCGAAGCGGAATCGTAGCCGACGACCTTGAGCTCGTTCTGCCCCGCGAGGGCGTATTCATCGAGCACGAACGAGTACGACAATGATCCCGAGGAGCCGATGAAGTTGTTGTTGAGGAAGAGGTCCACTTTAACGACGGGGAAGCGGCCGAAATTATCGACCTTGACGAGCATGGTGGCGCCTTTCGCGAATGATTGGCTTTGATACGGTTCCTTTATTGAGATAGTGAGGAGCGACCCCGGGCCGTGGACGTCGTCGTAACCGAGGGGCGCCTCTGCTTCAGTGATGCCTTGGATGAATGGTTGCGCCGCCACCCATTTTTGTACCGGGACTTCCCAGAGCCTGAACTGGGGGTCGCTCTCGGGGTTCAAGGGCGCCGGTCCCAAGGGATTCGATTTATCGACCCAATAGAGGATGGAATGGGGGTCGCGCACCACCACCTCTCCTTTGGTCTCGTCCGGCGTAAAAGGGGTCGCAAGCTTTCCTGAAATCTTGTCGATGATGAAGTTCTTGCCGCCCCACCAGACGCCGCGGAAGACCGGCTTTAGCGACCAATCGGTCTTTTTGCTCGGCTTCTCGAAGCGCTCGACCGGGTATTCTTTGAGCGCTTCGGTGATGAAGGCGTTCCATAAAGGGGCGATGATGAACCCTGCCACGTTCTTATGCATCGAACTGTTGTCGTTGTTCCCCGCCCACGCCCCAATGGCGAGCGACGGGGTGTAGCCGAGCACCCAGGCGTCGCGATAGTCGTTCGTGGTGCCGGTCTTGACCGCCACGTCGCGCCCCGGGATGTAGAGGGCGCCCCGCGCCCCGAAAGCGGGCGCCCGGGCCGTATTGTCGGAGAGGATATCGTTCACCGTGAGGGCAATCTCCTTCGGGATCGCCTCTTCGCTTTTC